>NZ_JBEZKZ010000096.1:0-22139 GCF_040651895.1 Streptomyces sp. NPDC048352 | reverse complement strand
TCCAGCGCCTTGAGCTCCGGCAGCGAGATGGAGTTGTACGCGCTCTCGTCCCAGTTGGGGCGCAGCGAGTCGTCGGGGTTACGGGTGTGGGGGTAGATCAGGGAGGGCGCTTCGCGCCCTCAGGGTCGGCCCTTCGGGCCGGAGTCCTGCGCTCCGCTCCGGACGGTTCACGGTCTCGCTTCGCTCTACCGTGAACGGCCTGCTCCGCAGGCTTGGATGACCCCGTTTCACGGGGTCCGGGCCTTCGGCCCGTTGGGCGGGCCGCTCCGCTCGCCCGCCCGGGTCCTTCCGGCTCCGCCTCCAGGACCAGCCCGCTCCGCGGGCAGTCAGCAGCAGAGCAGGGGCTGGGGTGTGCGACTCCGGGTGGCGGGGCTCGGCTTCGCCGAGCCGGGGCCGGCTCTTCGGGCTGGGATCCTGCGCTTCGCTTCGGACAGGTTCAGCGACCTCGCTTCGCTCGGTCCTGAACGGACTGCTCCGCAGCCCGGGGTGACCCCGTTTCGCGGGGTCCGATCCTTCGGACCGTCAGGGTGGGTCCGCTCCGCTCCCCACCCTGACGCGGCTGGCGGCTAACCCTCGGTACAGACCACCGTCACCGAGATGAGATCTTGGTTGGGCTGAAGATCCGGATGCTTGATCTCGAAGGTAGTGGGGCTCATCGCTGCACACCCACCCTTCTCTGAACGCAGAAGGCTCCCCTCGTTTTGATCTGAAGGCTTCCAGCTCTTAGCTGACAGCTCATCAAAACCTTTCTTCAACGCGTCCAAAGAAGATTCCTTGTCATGCGGCTCAAACAGAGTGATTACCGTTTCTCCCTCCCTCTTCGGCTTCGGCTGAGCCAGCTTCACTCCAGCCCCCAGCATCACCTTTTTGACCTCATCGGCCGCCTCCTGCGCAGAAGACCAACCTGTAACCTGCGCGGAAGGAGAAGGTGAAGCCTTAACTCCCTCGCCATTGCCAGAACTGGATTCCGACCTGTCGGACTCCCCCGCGCAACCAGTGACGAAGGCTGCAATCACAAAAAACGTTGCCATTGACCGAAATCGCACAATTCCCCCACAGCCTCAACGACTCGCATGTATTCGGTCAGAAGTTTCGCACAACCCTTCACCCCGAAAGACCACTACCCCACACCACGCTCCGCACCCTGATGACACTCTTTCAACGGCCGAAAAGTCAGGCCCCGGCCGGGTCGGATCACCGACGCTCATCCGCGCGACACCGGCAACGTGCCTGCCATGCGGACCACGGATAGGGCCGCACGACAGTCACCTTGCCGAGGCAGGACCAACGAGAGGTCGGAGCTGGGCCGATCCGATTCACGGGATCCGTCGCTGCGGCCCGCTGAGTATGGCATCGGCTGCATCAGATGGATGATGCATGTACGATTGGCAAAAATAGACCACACGGACGCTCCCTCCGAGAGGGTCTTGGGGATGCCTGTCTACGAATACCATCCGGATGAATTGGCGCGGCTCGCTGTGGTCAGACGCGCCACCGGACTCACTTTGAGCGAGGTGGAGGAACGGCGCCGGGCTGCCCAAGATCGGGAAGACCGGGCACTTGCTGCACCCCGAGAGCCGCGGAAGCCAGCTGAGCTGGACATCGCCTCGTGTCAGAGGGTCGAATGGGCCCGGATCCAGCACATCATGACGGAGCAACAGATGACCGTCTACTCCCCGGACCAAGACCGCCGAGTCGCCCGCCGGGAAGAGCAGCGTGCGCAGCGCAAGGCTGCCGAGGCTGTACGGAGCGAACAGTTTGATGGGATGCCGGTGGAGGTGCTGCGGCACCGCGTCTACCGGATCACCGCCCGGCCGGATGCCGCTCCCTCGGGAGGAGAAGCGATCGTCCGCCACGTCTTCGCGGCCTCCGCAGGTGCGGCCGTCGAGCAATGGCGACGCATGTTCGGCCGGCCCGGCAGCATCCACCAGGACGGCGAGTACCGGATTATTTCCGTCGAGCAGGTCCTTCCCGAACCCGGAGAATTCTTTTGATCCGGCTCCGAGAACACCAGGTAGACCAGAAATCCGCGTTCCGGAAGTGGGTCGGATTCCCTGCAAGGCAGGCTGTGCCCCCGCAGGGTGCCCGAGGCACGATCGTGTCAGCGACCGGATCCGGGAAGACGATCACGGCCGCCGCGAGCGCGCTGGAGTGCTTCCCCGGCTGCCGGATCCTTGTCACCGTTCCCACCCTGGACCTGCTCGCGCAGACCGCCCAGACGTGGCGGTTGCTGGGCCACCGGGCCCCTATGGTCGCGGTGTGCTCGCTGGAGAACGACCCGGTACTGAACGAGCTGGGGGTCCGCACCACGACGAACCCGATCCAGCTCGCCCTGTGGGCCGCCTCCGGACCGGTCGTCGTGTTCGCCACGTACGCCTCCCTGGTGGACCGAGAGGACCTCGAAGCACCCGAGGGACAGCGGAAGGTTCGCGGGCCGCTGGAGGCCGCTCTGGCGGGCGGGGAGCGGCTCTACGGGCAGCAGATGGCGGGCTTCGACCTCGCGATCGTCGACGAGGCCCACGGCACCGCCGGCGACCTCGGACGCCCCTGGGCCGCCATCCACGACAACGACAGGATCCCTGCCGACTTCCGGCTGTACCTGACCGCGACGCCGCGCATCCTGGCCGCGGCCGCACCTCAACAGGGCACCGGGGGCCAGGAACCGGAGATGGCGAGCATGGCCGATGACCCGGACGGCACCTACGGGGCGTGGCTGGCCGAGCTGGGGCTGTCGGAGGCGATCGAGCGGGGGATCCTCGCCGGGTTCGAGATCGACGTCCTGGAGATCCACGACCCCTCCCCCGTCCTCGGCGAGTCCGAGGAAGCGCAGCGGGGCCGACGCCTGGCACTGCTGCAGACCGCCCTCCTGGAGCACGCCGCGGCCTACAACCTGCGTACAGTCATGACGTTCCACCAGAAGGTGGAAGAGGCGGCCGCGTTCGCGGAGAAGCTGCCGGAGACGGCGGCCGAGCTGTACGTCACGGACGCCTCCGACGCCGATCTGGCGGCCGCGGAGAAGCTGCCGAAGTCGTCGATCGAGGCGGAGTTCTACGAGCTGGAAGCCGGCCGCCACGTCCCGCCGGACCGGGTCTGGTCGGCGTGGCTGTGCGGGGACCACCTCGTCACCGAGCGCCGCGAGGTCCTGCGCCAGTTCGCCAACGGCATCGACGCCGACAACCGGCGCGTACACCGCGCGTTCCTCGCCTCCGTACGCGTCCTCGGCGAAGGCGTCGACATCACCGGCGAGCGGGGTGTAGAGGCGATCTGCTTCGCCGACACCCGCGGCTCCCAGGTCGAAATCGTCCAGAACATCGGCCGGGCCCTGCGGCTCAACAAAGACGGCTCCACCAAGATCGCCAGAATCATCGTGCCCGTGTTCCTTGAGCCGGGCGAAGACCCGACCGACATGGTCGCCAGCGCCAGCTTCCGCCCTCTTGTAGCCGTCCTCCAGGGCCTGCGTTCTCATGATGAGCGCCTGGTCGAGCAGCTCGCCTCCCGCGCCCTCACCCACGGCCAGCGCAAGACCCACCTCCGGCGCGACGAGGAGGGGCGGATCATCGAGGCCGGCGAGGAGGGCGAGCACCAGGAGGACGACACCGACGCCGCCGCAGAGTCCGCGCTGCTGCACTTCTCCAGCCCCCGCGACGCCGCCACCATCGCCGCGTTCCTGCGCACCCGCGTCTACCGGCCCGAGTCCCTGGTGTGGCTGGAGGGCTACCAGGCCCTCATCCGGTGGCGAGCCGAGAACGACATCACCGGCCTGCACGCCGTACCCTACGACACCGAGACCGAGGTAGGCGTCACCAAGGCGTTCCCCCTCGGACGGTGGGTGCACCAACAGCGCAAGGCCCTACGCACCGGGGAACTCGAGGAGCGTCGCAAGACGCTGCTGGACGCGCCGGAGGCCGGGATGGTGTGGGAACCCGGTGAGGAAGCCTGGGAGGCCAAGCTCGCCGTGCTCCGGTCCTACCGGAAGGCCACCGGGCACCTCGCGCCCCGACAGGACGCCATGTGGGGCGAAGACGACGAGATGCTGCCCATCGGCCAGTACATGGCCAACCTCCGCCGCAAGGGCGCCAAGAACGGGCTCGGGAAAGACGAGGACACCGCCGCGACCCGGGGCGCGCAGCTCGCCGCCATCGACAAGGACTGGAACTGCCCCTGGCCCCTGGACTGGCAGCGGCACTACCGCGTCCTGGCAGACCTGGTCGACGCCGACGGCCAGCTCCCCGACATCGCCCCGGGCGTGCTGATGGACGGCGACGACATCGGACGGTGGTTCCAGCAGCAGAAGCAGCCAGCCACCTGGGCCCGGCTCCTTCCCGAGCAGCAGGAGCGGCTGACCGCCCTAGGCGTGGAACCCGCCCAAGCGCCGCCTCCGGCCCCGGCCGCCGCTCGGGGAGCGAGGGGGCCGAGCAAGGCGCAGCAGGCGTTCCAGCGGGGCCTGGCAGCCCTCACGCAGTGGGTTGAGCGGGAAGGCGCCCACCGGCCGGTGCCGCGCGCCCATGGGGAGGAGATCGCGGTCGAGGGCGAGGCGGAGCCGGTAGTGGTGAAGCTGGGCGTGTGGGTCTCCAACACCAAGAGCAGGCGCGACAAGCTCACCACCGACCAGCTTGACGCCCTCGCGCAGCTGGGCGTCGACTGGGCGGGCTGATGTGGAGCCCTGTGGCGCCCGTCCCGAAAGCGGGCGCCACAGCGCATTACCTTCTCCAGGATCCTTCGGGGTTGTGTTCTGGCATCTGCATGGGGTGCCTGAGCTGCCCTGAGGCTGCCTGGGCCAGCCAGCCCGTCCAGCGGTCGATGAATTCGTCAAGGTCGCCTGTCGAGAGCGGAGTGAAGCGCCAAGCCACCTGGCGAAGGCCGATGACGGGGCGGAGTGCCGTGTTGGCGTCGCTGTCAGGCTTGAGGGCGAACGGGTCCATGGACGACATCCCTCCGCGCAGTGGCGTCTCCATGAAGGCGGTTTCGAACCACTGGTAGCGCTCGGCCGTCTGGGCGTCGGCGTACCAGAGGGAGTGGCTACGGCCCTCGTATCCGTACCGGTCCTGCGGGATCTTGAGTTGGATCACGGCGTGGGCGACGACGTCGAAGGGGCCGCTCCAGGGTGCGGTGACCGCCGTCGCTCCCGAGAAGGTGAGCTCGGCACCGGCGAGGCGTACGGTCCAGCCCTCCGCCGCGCCCCGCTCTACTTCAGCGGTGGAGACGATGCTCGTGATCGCCGTCAGGAGCTGCTCGGAGATGAGGCGCAGTGACGTCCGGGCGGCTTCGAGGAGGTCTTCGCGGCGTTCCGCTTCGGTGGCGTGTGCCGATGCCTGGCGATCGGCTTCGGAGCGTCGGGCGGCTTCGGCTCGGTTCGCTTCGGCCAGCGCGGCCAGGCCGCCGGTCAGGCTTGTGGCAGGTATGCGGCTCAGGCGTTCCAGTACGTTGCCCGCGGCCGGGCGGCCCTGGGGCGCGCGGAAGAGGCATTCGGTGATCAGTGACGCCAGGAGGGCGGGGGCGGTGGTGAGCGGCGGCGGGGTGCCGTGCAGGTGCTGGTCCTGGTAGTCGTGCTCGTGCGGGCCGTCGAAGGGCCTGGTGCCTTCCAGAAGCTCGTAGGCCATCACGCCCAGGGCGTAGATGTCGGTCGCCCCGGTGGCTCGCTGGTATTTCCACGACTCGGGCGCCATGTAGGGGAGGCTGCCGCCGCCCTTGTAGGTGTGGAGGGCGGTAGTGGCGTCGGCGTAGCGAGCGATGCCGAAGTCGGCCAAGCACCAGCGACCATCGAGGAGCAGCACGTTCTCCGGCTTGAGGTCCCGGTGGACGACCCGGCCATCAAGGTCCGTCAAGGTCTCGGCGATGTCGCACAGGATGCGTACGGCCTCGTCTAGGGCCAGGGATCCCGCCTGCTCGACGAGATGGGCTCGCAGGGATGTCTCCGCGCGCGGCATGACGAGCACCCAGTAGTTCTCGTGTTCGCCACTGTCGATGACGGGGACGACGTTGCGGGCGCCTTCCAGGTCGGTGAACAGCAGCTCGCGGTCAGCGCCCGGTTGCTTCTCGACCAGCTTGACGGCTGCAGCCTTGCCGCTAGCGGAGCGGGCTTCGAAGACCGCGCCGAAGCCACCCTCCCCTAGGCGGTCGCCAACCGTCCACTCTTCATTGAGCTTCAGCCTCATGCACGTGCCTCGCCGTCATCGACCGATCCGTTGATGCATCATGCCGGAGCAGGCCGACATTCTGGGCTGTTCATGCGCACCGGGGTGTGGCTCGCCAACCAGCGCCAGCGCCGCGACCGGCTCGACGCCGAGCAGCTGCGGCCACCCGATGATGCGCGCATCGACGCGGCCTCGGCCGCCCCGTGGATCGCTCTTCTGCGGGCCGGTGACTTCGGCCGGCTGACCCGCGTTGTCTCCGGCATGGATGACGGTGTGCTGGACCTGTTGGATTCGCTGCTCGATGGGGTGCCCGAGCCACGTCTGCGGCTGCTGGCCGAGGATGAGGCGCGGGCCCTGATGGTGCTGCTCGGGGTGCTGGAGGTGGAGGCCCTGTCGGGGGATGTCCGTCGGGCTGCCGGGGACATGAGGTTTCGAATCGGGTCCCGGCTGGCGTGAGGGCACAGGCCTTGGCCGGGCGGCAGCTGCGCCTCGGCGGCCGCCACCACGTCCGGCCACCGGTCCTGCACCAGGGGCCCGCGCCGGGTCTGGAGCAGCACCCGCCCAACCGGGCCGGCTTGTCGGGGTGAACAAGAGAGGCGCGGCGCCCGTCGAACTTCTACCCATAGGCCAGACCCGCCCGCACTACAGCCAGGCCCGGGAGCGCCTCGGCGGCCTGCGCGAGCATCGGCTCCACCGGCGGCCGCAGCACCATCGCGAAGCCCTCCTCCGCCGGTCCGCCAGAGTCCAGGGCCAGCCTGACCGCCGCGCCAGGCCACGGCGCGTCGGAGGCGCCGGACGGCGTACCACACGGCGCAGGACGCGATCTGCACGTCGGCCGGCCGCCGCCGACCTCCCTGCGCTGTACCGAGGCGGTCTGGGAGGACAGCCAGAGGCGGTGGTTGGACGTGTCCAGCGGGCCGGCGGCGAGCCCTGGCGGCGGGCCGCCTCCTGACACTTGCGAGCTTGCAGTTCACCGCCCCAACGGCTCGATGTCCTCCAGTGAGTCGGCAGCCAGTCCGTACTCGGTCGCGGTGCCGCTCAGCGCTGGTAGACGTTCCAGCGTCCCAGGCGGGCAAGTTCCCTGCGGGCTGCCGCCTCGGTGAGGCCGAGCGCGGCCGCCGCCTGCGCCGGGGTGGAATCGTGCTGCACGAGGCGGGCGGGCTCGTGACCGGCTTCTCCGGCGGTTAGCTCCAGCAGGCGGACCGCGCGCACTGCGGCGAGGGGTGAGGAGGTGCCGAGTTTGCTGATCTCGGCCTCCAGCTGGTCCAGGAGGCCGGTGAGCGACGCGGGCAGCGGAATCGCGGCCTCCTCGACGGCCACCGTGTGCTTGTCCCAGTCCCGGCAGCATGCGTCCGCCTGCTCGTCGGCGGCGTCCTCCAGGTCCTGTGCGCCGATCGTGTCCCAGTCCAGAGGGTGCTCGGGGCCATTCCATCCGCACGAACACACCGCGCGCAGTGTGGCCGCGCGCGGGATGTGCGGGAAGCGGCCGTCGTAGACGGACCAGTGGGACGTCTGGTAAACGTCCGGGCCTGACCCCGTGTCGAAGATCGCCGGTCGCGGGACCGTGCCGTCCGCCAGGAGTACCCCGACCCAGCCCTCGTGGGAGGTCCCGAACTCCACCGTCGTCCACGTTTCCCTGCCGTCGGCCATGACGTCCCCTTCCCTCGCGACGGGCCCGCCATCCGCAGCCGGCCCCGTCCGACCATGGCGCATGGAGACGGCAGAGGCAGGAGAACTCGAAACTTCCCCCTCGATGTGGGTGGCACGACCGCGCAGGCCGACTTCCTGGCTGCTGGCAGGGGTCAGAAAGGGCCGCTCAAAGTGTGGTGGTCGATCCGGTGACTGCGCCGAGCCCTGTCACCGGGACTTGGCGCTGCCACCCTCTACGGTGCTCGGCACTACGGGGCGGGGGTGAACTCCACGTCCGTGCCGCCACAGCCGGCCGCAATGTCCAGCAGCCGGTGCTGCTCCGCCTCGTCCACCGCCAAGCCCCAGCGCAGCTTCGTCGCGGTCCACTCCGCGGCGTACCGGCACAGCGCATCCGGCGACGGCGGCAGCCACTGGGCCGGATCCTGGTCCGCCTTGATGCGGTTCGACCGGGCCGTCACCGCCACCAGGCTCGACGGCTGGCCCTGATCGTTCGCGTACGCCTCCCGGCGCGCCGCCGTCCACGCCGACGCCCCGCTGTCCCACGCCTCCGCCAGCGGCACCATGTGGTCAATGTCCAGCGCCCCGGCCGGCGTCACCTCCCGCTCGTCGTAGTACGACCACCACACCCCGCCCGTCAGCGTGCAGCCCGGCCCGATCTCCGGATAGACGACCGCCTCGGCCAGCGGACTAAGCGTCGGTTTCGTGACAGCGCCCAAGAGGCTCGCTCGCTTCCTGCGGCCGGCTCCTCATCCCGTGCTTTCGGGGAGCCGGTACTCGTACTTGCGGGGCCTCAGGTCCTCCTCGGCGGGTTCCCAGTCGGGGTAATGCGAGACGGTGCCGCCGCTGGCCGTGTAGGGGTCGGTGAGGGTGTCGACCTTGATGTCGCTGACGACGTACAGGTCGACGTTGTTGTCCTTGTCCCGGGCATGGAGGACCTCGTTGATGGTGAGTTCCACGCTGGTCGCGGCTCCTGTGGTGCCCTTGACCTCGACGTGGCGTTCCTCGGTGCCGCGGGTGCAGTGCAGGTCGTAGGGCTTGCCGAGCTTCTCGACGCTCCAGCCCTGGCTCTCGTAGTGGGCGATGGCCCGGTTCTCGGCGTGCTCCTCGATGGCCTTGCGCTTCTTCGGGTCGGAGATGTAGCCGGCGCCTCGGCGGCGGCGCTGGGGCTTCTTCTTGCCCTCGACCTGGTCGGCGGTGAAGCCGGGTGACTGGTCTAGGGGGATGTCTTCGGGTTGGTCGGCGTCGAAGGGGATGCCGGCGAGGTTGAGGAGGGGCTGGGCGGGCATCTGGACGAGCTTGCCCATGCCGCGGTCGGTGCCGGAGCGGCGGATGGCGTCGCTGCCGGCTTCGGTGAGCGGGCCCTGGGGGCCCAGGGGGATGTTGTCGAGCTTGGCGAGGGGCTCGATTCCGAAGCGCTGGGGGTATTTCAGGCGGCGTTCGGCTTCCTCGTCCGGCCAGTGCCAGGCCTCACCCTTGTAGAAGCCGCCGCGGACCTGGAAGAGGTAGAGGGTTGCGGTGTCCTGGAGCCAGTCGGTGAGCTGGACCCGGGGGGAGGCTCCGGTGGCCAAGAGGGCGAACTGCGGCTGGGCGCCCTTGTACTCGGGCTTTTCCTCCGGGAAGCCCCAGGAGAGGGTCTCGATGCCGTGGACGAGGTTGCGCTGGGACTCGGTGCTCTGGCCTACGTGGACCATGACGAACGTCGACGTCTTCATGCAGGGCATCATAAGCAATACGCTATCGACGGGTCGATAGTGTTTTAGTTCTGCTAGCCTCGTGATCGGTTGGTGCCCCGCCCGCTCAACTCGGAGTGTGTGGGCGCCCGCTGACATGAGGGTGACGCCGACGGGTAGTGGGGCCGGTTGTGTCACGCCCGCCGGGGCCGGAGAAAGCCTGGGCAGGCGCCGGCAGGAGGAATCCAAGGGGGATCAACATGAGCACGGCGAACGCGACGGATCCGAACGGCAGGACCACTCTGCCCTCTGACATACCGTCCCCTGCGCAAGAGCCGGACACTCAGGGCCATGTCGCGTGCGCAGCAGCCGGATCAGTCGGCGAGATCGCCGCGCTGGTGGATGACCCGGCGTTCATCGCCCGGTGCGCCGCCCGCTACCGGGCGTCCGGATTCGGGATACCGGACGAGAGCGAACTGCGGAGCTGGCGTGCGAGCTGGCCCGCCCTGTTCACCGCCCTGGTCCGGGCCGGCCTTGCGGACCTGAGGGTGTATCTGGAGTACGGAACTCCCGGCGGCAGCAGGCGTCTGGACGCCCTCCTGCTCGGGGCCCTGCCGGACGGAGCGCTGGTCCTGGTGGTGGTCGAGCTGAAGCAGTGGCAGACTTGCCGGATCCTGGACGGCGGTCGGGTCATGCGCAGCGACGGGCTGGTGACCTCCCATCCGGTGCATCAGGTCGCCGCCTACCGCAGTTTCTTCCAGCACTGGCGTCCGGAGGACGCGCCCCGGCTGGACCTGCGTGCCGCGGTGGTCCTGCACAACGCCACCGCCGAGCAGGGCGCCGCCCTCAGTGCGGCCGCCCCCGGCTTTGCCGATATCCCCGTCCTGAGCGCCGGCGACCTTGCAGCACCGCGGGATGCGCTGGCGGGAATGCTGCGCTGCGAGGGCGTGCTGCCTGCTGGGGCGGGGCAGGTCGCCGCGTTCGAGGAGATCCGCTGGTCGCCGTCGGCCGGTCTCCTAGACCATGTCGGGAGCGTGCTGGCGGGACAGCCCGCCTTCGCCCTGGTCGGTGACCAGCAGGACGCCTTCGTCCGTATCAGGAACAAGGCCGCCTCCACGCTGCCCCTCTCCGACCTGCCCGATGGCACGCCGGACGGCGGTCAGGCCGGGCGCGGGGCGATCATCACGGTCCGGGGCGGTCCCGGCAGCGGAAAATCCGCGCTCGCCGTACGCCTGCTCAGCCACTTCATGCACACCCACCGCTACTCCTCCCCCGCCTTCGTCACCCCATCGGGCACCCTGCGCGCCCATCTCCTTGACGCCACCCGCGACCACCCGGGAGCCAGAGAACTCTTCCCCGGCGCCTCCAGCTTGCGCAGCACCGCCCAGCGCTCCCGGGCGATCGTCATCGACGAGGCGCAGCGCATGAAGCGCACCGGCGGCCGCATGGCGCCCGAACTCGCCGCGGCCTTGACACAGGGCGCCCTAGTGGTGGTGTTCCTGGACGAGCGTCAGGTCATCCGGCCCCACGAGGGCGTCACCGTCGAGGAGATCGCCGCGCTCTCGGTGGCGGCGGGGCGCACCCACCACGCTCTCGAACTCACCGGGTCCTTCCGCTGCCAGGGCTCAAAGGCCTACACCGACTGGGTCGAAGCCCTCCTCTACGGCAACCCGGTCCCCTGGACCGGGCATGCCGGCTACGACCTCGGCCTGTGCCCGGACCCCCATACGCTCCAGGAAGGCGTCGAACGGGCCACCGCCGCCGGCATGAGCGCCCGCATCACTGCCGGGTTCTGCTGGCCGTGGACCTCCGCGAAGCGCAACGCCCGCACCCTGCCCCTGGACATCCGCATCACCACGACGTCACCCACGGGAACGTCCCGCGTCTGGCAGGCCGCCTGGAACGCCTCCACCGAACTTACTACCCCCGACGGCGACACCCTGGCACCGAACAGCACCCTGTGGGCCAGCCACACCGGCGGCCACCAGCAAGTCGGCTGCGTCTACACCGCCCAAGGACTCGAGTACCAGCACTCCGCTGTCGTCATCGGCCCCGACCTCACCTGGCGAGACAACCAGTGGACCGCCCACCCCGACGAAAGCCAAGACGGCACCCTCAAAACCCTCACACCCCAGGAATACCTCCCCCTCGCACTCAACATCTACCGCGTCCTGCTCACCCGCGGCACCCACACCACCCGTATCCACTCCACCGACCCCGAAACCCACCACCACCTCACCACCCTCATCCACTACAGCCGCCCAGCCACACACTGAGGGCGGCGACCTCGATCCGCGGACGGCCGACAGCCCGGCGAACTGCCTCTGCCCGGCGGCGAGCGCGGCCCGTCGCAGGGAAAGGACAAGGCGAGAGCAGCGGCTGCTGCCGCAGCCCGTTCGCGGCCGCCTGCCTCGCTTCCCTCCCTGGCGCCTCTCAAGCGGGCCGTCCCAGCACTTCAACAGGGGCCGGGCCGAAGTGCTCCTGCCCCTGTTGAGAGACATTTCTTCGCGCTTCGTGTCGATCGTCCAGCCCCGGCCGCGGCGCGCCCAGGGCGGCCTGGTGGCCGCCCGCGGCGCGCCCAGGGCGGCCTGGTGGCCGCCCTCAGACTTTGGCTATGCCTCCGACATCCGGTGAGCCATGGGGACAGCGAACGGCGGCTACCCCGCATCCCTTGGGGTAGCCGCCGTGAGCAGCTGATGTTCGTAGAGTCCCCGTTATCGGGACCCGGTCACTTTCAGATCAACCTGAGAGCTCCGCCTTTCAGACACGACAAAATGACACAATGAATCAAAGCCGCCTTCCCCCGTCGACGACTTGATCCGGACTTTCCAAGTACTCCTCGATCTCTTCCATCAGGAGATCAATTTCCGTCCCTTGAAGCGCTCCACGATAGCGCTCAAGGCGGCGGCGAAAACGAACGCTATCCGCTAGAAGTCGACGCCTTGGAAGAAACTCGACCTCCGACCCGCCCGCTTCCTCTTTGAGGATCTCCAGGTAGTCCATAGCATCCTCATCCCCCGCTAGCGCCGCTCTCTTCCACCAGTGATTCGCAAGTGATTGATTACCGAGAAGCTCAAACAGCTCGGCACCCCTTCGAAGCTCTTCAGCGTAGTGGCCTGAAGAACTTTCGATACTCTTGAGAATCTCCAGCAGTTCAGTGACAGCTTTACGCTCCAGAGGAGACGTAACCCCAGCCCCGGCCGGGGGCCGGCCCGAAGGCCGGCCCCCCTGCCCAGGGGCCGGGACTGCGCCCAGGCCCCTGTCATCCGCCTGCTTAAAGAGTTCCAGCAGGACCAGACGGACGAGTTCATCCCTCTGTTCTCGATCAATCAGGTTCATGCTGACACCTCCTCGGATGGCGTGATCATTCTTTTCTGAAGGGTGTTGATGGCCGCCCTGTAGTAGCGGTTAACACTGTCTACACTGAGGACCAGTTTTTCTGCAACGGATTCCGGGTCGATGTTCATCAGTACGCAGTGAACAATTACTTCCCGCTGCCTCTTGGGTAGTTCTGAAACCATCCGAAGGATTTCGTCCCTTGCGCTGTCGGCAATCGACAGCGCAGAGGGTTCGGAAGGTGAGCTCAGGTGCGGGATTTCCTCGTTCGGAACGAAGACCACATTGGGCTTCTTGCGGCGGTATTCGCTCACAATGGTGTTTTTGATGATCTTGCGACCGTAGGCCGGCAGGTTGTTAGGGATAGAAAAGTCGGGCTGGGAAAGTTTCTGGAAGATGCGCTCCATCGCGATCTGTACGAGGTCTTCGGAGCGGTGCTCGTCATTCTCCGTTTCGTAACGTGCCGCGCTCAGGAGACGGGGCCTCAGGTCGGTAAGCAGCGCTTCGACGTCGAGCGGAGCGGTCTGCGGGGGGTTGTCACTCAAGCCACCCTCCGCTCCGACGGCTCCAGGGGCACGACCCCGTCGGCGCCGGGCGTCGGCGGGGGCTTGAGAAGCAGCCAGTCGAGCTGTCCCTGCTCGTACTGGACCGCGAGGCCGCCATGGGGCAGGGCTTCGGCGACGGCGATCAGCGATGCCCTCTGCTCGCGTTCCGCGAGGCGTTCCTGGTGCGCCGCGACGCACAGGTCGACCGCGCCGAGCAGCTTGCGCACGGCGTACAGCAGCAGGAACAGGAGGGAAGATCCCAACCCGAAGCCTGCGATGTCGGGCCAGTTCACGTGTACTTGGCTCCCTTCTACGAACGAGATCAGCTGCGAGGCCCTTGCGGCCCTCACTCCCTAGACGCAGAAGGGGGTCAAAATCCGGATGCCCTGGCGAAACTTTTTTTAAATTGCAGGTCAGATGGGGTGGAAAGGTTTCGGAACGTCATAGACGTCCGCCATGACCCCCGTTCGAGAACGGCTGCCGACTCCGCAGGCTGTCGTGCGCAGGCACCTCTGGCAAGCACCCCCGGTGGCCCGCCGGGCCCTCGCGCCAGCCTGCCACCGGCTACCCCAAGCGCTCCGCAAGGTGCCTTACGGACCAACGCGATCACCCAGCCCCGCGCGGCTCGCCGCGCCACCAGCCGCCACCTGGCCGTGCTCGCTCGCCCTGCCGCGGTGCGCTCGGCGCCTCGCGCGGTGGCCAGCCGGAACTGACCCAGCCGCGGCGCGTTTCGAAGCGGGGCGCATCCTCGAGCGTCACGTCCGGCGCAGCCGCTTGAAGCGCGGCGGGTGGCGGTAAGACCCCCGCCGCAGTCCACGGCCCGGTCGGCACTGATCTTCGCCAGCGCCTCCGGGCGGACCAGCGCTTGGACGGGCTTGGACGAATGGGGCCGGGGGGCCGGGTTCTGCGGGCGTTGCACGGGGCCTATATAGCGCGACCGGGGCCGGCCCTGTCCCTTTTCCTCCCGGCGCCCACGCCCGGGGTCCGCCAGGCGACTGGCGGAGCTCCCCGACATCCCATCCCGACGTCGGCGGCGCTGCGGACGCTCAGGCGCCGGAGCCAACGCAGCGGCTCTGCAGAAGGTGGCCAGCATCGACAGCGGGCCCAAGGCCGTCGGACGACGACCTTGGGCCCGCGAGGCACTCGCGTGGCCGGGCACGCGGAAGGGGGGCGGTCATGTGCGGTACACGGTGAGCTCCCCGAGGGTGTGGGCGGTCGGGTGTTCCCATCCGGAGGGTGTGGGCTGGGGGGGCTGGCTGGTCTGGGGGCGGACGGTGAGGGTCTGGGGCAGGGTGAGGGCTCTGTTGTGTGCGAGGCCGGGGGCCGCGTCGAAGTAGTAGACGTTGGTTGATCCTTCGTCGGTGACCAGGTGCGGGCCCGACCAGGCCATGGCTGTGTCGCGGATGGCGGTGGCGCTGATCAGGGGTTTGGTGAACATGCGGCGCAGTCGGACCATGGCGCCGGGGCTCAGGACGCCGTCGTCCGTGGTGCGGGTCAGGGGGGAGGGCTCGCTCTCCTCCACAGGTCCTTCGGCGGGAAGCTCCCCGGCGAGGAGGAGGACGAGCATGATGGGGACGGCCTTGCGGCGCAGCTGCTGGGTGGCGTCGCCGAGGCGGTGGATGTGGTCGGCGGGCAGGGACAGGGCCAGGGAGCCGGCTTCGGCCCCGATTCCGACGGGCACGGCGGAGCAGCACCATTCGGCGCCGTATTCGAAGGCGTCGTAGACGGGTGCGCCGGGCCGCAGGCGGCTGAGGCGCTCCAGGAGGGCCCAGGGGCTGGTGATGGTGTGTTCGGTGAAGGCCTCGGTCTTGTAGCGGGCGATGTGGTCGGCGTAGTCGGCGGGGGCGAGCTGGCCCAGGAGGGACTTTCCGACGGCGGTGGCGTGGCCGGCGTAGCGGAAGGGGATGTCCTCGCGCACGGGTGGGGTCGCGTCCGCGGTGGAGGCCTGGGCGATGGTGATGTCTCCGCCGGCGTAGCGGCCTAGGTAGACGGCGGCTCCGAGTTCCTGGCGGATGATGGCCAGGGTGCGCTGGAGCTGGGCGGCGATGCCGGTGCCGCCGGGTAGGGCGAGGCGGTCCAGGGCGAGGCCGGGGGCGAAGACGGTTTCGGTGATCGGTTCGGCGAACTCCTCCTCGCACAGCATGTCCAGCAGGGGTGTGAGGGTGGTCTCGGGCAGGGCGGTGTCCTGACTGATCTGGCGGATCTCCACGCCGAGGCGGTGGTCTTGGAGGATCCGGACGACGGCCAGAGCGCGGCGGGCTTCCTCCAGGGCCTGGCTCATGACCGGTGCGGCCGCCGACGGTGACGCGGTGCCGACAGAGGAGAGCGCGCCAGCGGGTGCGGTGTGCAGGGTGCGGGAGGTGTGCTGGCGGCGGGGTGTGCCGGCGGGTGCCTTGTTCTTGTTCCTTCGCCCGCGGTGCAGCATCCAGCCGCCGGGCCTGAGGGGGTAATCCCAGGGGGCCGGGGGCGGGGCGAGCGCCATCGCTTCTTTGGCCACCCGGGGGGTGGGCACCGGGATCTCCCCGAGGTCGGGGTGGCCGGCGGCGCCGGTGCTGCGGGCCAGGCGCAGGTAGGCGGCGCCGTGGACAGGTCCGGCGGATCCGCAGCCCCACCAGGGTTCCGGGGCGAAGGGTGTGCGGCCGGCGGCCTGGTCGGCCCAGCGGCGGGCGTCGTCGTAGTCGCCGTTGCGGGTGTGGTCGAGGTAGAGGCAGTAGGCGGCGGTCCGGTTGTCGCAGCCGGCCGCGTACTGCCACCAGAAGCGGGCGCCGTGCTCGTCGCCGGTCAGGTGCAGCACGCAGGCGAAGACCAGGGCCCCGGTGGCGAGGGTGACGTCGGAGGCGAACACCGCGAGGCGGGAGGCGGACTTCACGGCGTGCACCGCCGAGACGCTCAGCGCCTCCAGCGCCGCCTCGGCGCGCTCCGGGAGCACGGGCTCGACGGCGGTGGGGTCGGGCCAGAAGGGTACGGAGGCGTCCTCGTCCTGCCCGTGGGCGGGACGGTCCAGCAGCCGTGCCCGGGCCGCTTCCCGGTCCGCGCGGGTGCGCCTGGCCGGCCTCTGTGGGCCGGCGCGCAGCAGGTCGTCGAGGGAGTCGGCTTCGGTCCTTTCACTCACGATGTCCTCCCATCCGAGTGCTCTGTCTCAGAGGCGAGCAGCCGCCTGAGTTTCTGTTTGGCCTGGCTGCGGGTGGTGCGGACCGTCTGGGGATCGACGCCCATGATCAGCCCGGTCTCCTGGTCGGTGTATTCGAGGCGGGTCGTCATGGTGAGGATGTCGCGCTGGCGTTCGGTGAGGTGGCGCATCGCCTGGTGGAGCGCGATCCGCTGGGTCAGCTGGTGATAGGGGTCTTCGCCGGCCTCGTCGGCGGAGGCGTCGAAGACGGTGAGGTCCATGGGCTCGGGACGCTTCTTGCGCCTGACGTCCTCGATCCGGAACTTCAGGATCCGCCAGGCGAAGCCCGGCGCGTTGGCCATCTCCTGCATGCGCTCCCACTCGGTGCCGATCGCCGCGAACGCGGCGTCCACTGCCTCGTCGGCGTCCGCGTGGGAAAAGCCCAGCGACTCCCACGCGAAGTCCCAGTACTGCCCGTAGGAGGCGTCGTGGAAGCTCCAGTAGGACGCCTTCAGGGCCGGCGGCAGCTGGTCTATGGAGCGGGGGCGCTCGGGAAGACCCACCGCGCCGCCCAGCTCGTCCGAACCCCCTTCGCTCACCTGTCCACCTCGTGACGCAGATCGTCCGGGCTCCCCGCCCGGGGCACCGTGGTGGTGATGTCCGAGATCCCCATCCGCACGCCGGCACTCACCAGCCGGCGGCCGACGCACAGGATGTCGGGGCCGAACACCCGGGCCGCCAGCAAGATCTCCGCCAACGACAGGCTGTGCTGCATGTTCCCTCCCACAACCGATTCGGTCCGCCGACGCCCCACCCACGCGGCGGTGGAGGCAAGCACCTCCACCGGTAAAGCGTCAGCAGAGACCGAAGTGTGCAGAGGGAACTACAAGAACGCGCCCCGCAGACCGGCAGGCCACGCGAGCGTCACCCGCAGGCCGCCCGACCCCGACCGGAACCGGTCGACCACCCGCACCTCCCCCACCACCGCCAACGGCTCCGCACCGGGCACGGTCAGCCGAAGCACCGATGCCCCCGCCTCCCCGGCCGCCAGCTCGACCAGCACGTCGGCGTCGTCGTCGGTGGACCATCCGGACAAGCAGTCCTCGCCCTCGGCATCCTCGGCCAGGGCCGATCACCCTGCTCGGCGTAGGAGGCGTAGGAGAGGGAGAAGAGGCGCCGCTCCGCCGGTGAGACCGATCCTTCCTGCAGAACCCGCTCACGGGACTGGCAGACGCCGCGCGGCCCGCTCCGGACAGAGAGCGGGTCAGGTCACGTGCGTCAGACGCCCTGGCCGGCTCGCGCACGCACAGCGGGTGCCTGGTTGCCAGAGCGCATCCCGGTTGACGATGCGGGTGGCCGAGCTGACCGGCAGCAGATACCTCCCCGCTCCACTCGCCTTGTCGTGGGCCGCCCGTAGGGTTTATCGGGTGAGTGACATGTATGAGTTGATGATCGCCCTGGATCTGCAGGACGAGATCTCCGAGAAGGAGCTCGCCGAAGTGAGCTGGCACCTGGGGCTCGGGCCGCAACCGGCGTGCCTGTCCATCGTCACCGAGTTCCCCAGAGCAGTGATGGACGACTCGGGGATCCCCGTCGTCGAAGATGACCCCCACCCACTGCTGGCCGGGCGCGGCGCGGCATGGCGGGTGGGTGGCGTGCTCTCCTCGGCGCTGGCCCCTCACGCGGACCTGCCCGGGAAGGGCTGGTCGCTGACGTCCCGCCAGGAGATCCACCCAGACGAGTTCGAGAAGATCGGCGAGCTGCTGTGCTGGCTAGCCACAAGACTCACACAACGCACCCGTGCGGGGATGGCGCAGTCGGGATCGGATCCATCAGGTTCTATGAAGCCGAGGCTCCGGATGTACTGCAAGTCAAGAGCGGGCAGGTCAACTGGCCGACCTGAAGAGTGTCACCAGGGCGAGCCGCCGAAATGAGCGCCCCTCAACGGGGCGGGGATGCAGACGGGTGCGGGAGCCCGGATGAAGCGCGCGGGCCCCAGTCAGGGCTCACTCGGCCCGGCCCGGAAGGCCGGATGTCAGCGGATGCGGCGGGCGTCGTCCTCCTTCTGCTCATAAGCCACACCCGCCCGCAGCACGGCCGGGCCCGGGAGCGCCTCGGCGGCCTGCGCGAGCATCGGCTCCATTCGACACCGGCCTGCTGGAGACCGACGAGCTGGCGGGCCAACTGCGGCCAGTCCGCCCCGGCCATCAGCTCGGCGAGGATGTCGTCGCCGAGGACGCCGCGCAGCTGGTCGGTCGACCAGCCCGGCGCCACCTTGGCCGCGTCCTCGCCGAGTTCCTCCTCCCGGCCGGTGATCCGTTTTTGGGTGGCGCGGCGGACCGCGTCGGTGATGGCCAGCACCAGCCGGTAGGCCATCGCGGCCGTCTGCGCGGCCTCCCCGAGGGCTTCGGCGAACGGCTCGGGCTGAGGCGGGTAGGTCATCGGCAGGGCTCCCTCGGGTGGGGGTCAACGCGTACGGGACGGGCGCGGCCGGCCGGGATCCGGACGGGGCCGGACCGGTACACCGGTAACGGGCGCAGCCCCGGGCAGGCCACGGCCCGGCGTGCGCACCACCCGACCGGTGCGCGGCTTGGTGGTCGGGGGCGGGGCGCCGGTCAGGCCGGCTGCCTCCCGCCGCAGCACCGCCGCCTCGGAGGCGGCTTTCGCCTGCGCCCGGTACTGCTGCGCGCGGTGCCAGGAGGCTGACTGGGGTCTGAACTGGACCCCGGGCCGTAAGTAGCGGCCGTGCGGGCGGCAGGCTTCGGGGGCTGCCGGCCGCCACGATGCTGACGTCATCGAGCTGGCAGCGAAGGAGCGGAACGCAATATGCTTGGCTGACCGCATGTCTGACACGCTGAGTTCCAGAAAAACCGCGTCCGCGCTGCGGGCGTCCGCCCGGGTATCCGCCGAGTTGCTGCTGGTCCTCGTGGCGGCCGCGGTGGCCCTGTGGCTCCTGGGCCGGATGTGGTCGGTGATCTGGCCGCTGATAGTGGCTCTGTTCCTCACCACGCTGACGTGGCCCGTGGCCGCCTTCCTCCGGCGGCGCGGATGGCGCCCCGCCCTGGCCGCCTCATTGGTGACTGTACTGTTCCTCATCGCCGCCGCAGGCATCGTGGCGCTGATCGCTGTGCCCGTGGCCTCACAGTCCGGCGAGCTGGGCGACGGCGTGGTCAAGGGCATCCAGCAGCTGCGAGAGTGGGCCGCCGGGCCGCCGCTGAACATCGGCGACGCCCAGATCACCGGGGCGTTCGATGCCGCCGTCGACCGCGTCCAGAACAGCGTCGGCAGCGCGGTCTCCACCGTCGTTACCGGTGTGAGCACTGTCTTCAGCGGCCTGGTCACCGCCGTCCTGGCGCTCTTCCTGATGTTCTTCTTCCTCAAGGACGGCCCGCGGTTCCTGCCGTGGCTCACCCGCCAACTCCCCGGCCGGCTCGCCACCGACATCCCTGTGGTCGCCGCACGCGGCTGGGAGACGCTCGGTTCGTTCGTGCGTTCCCAGGCATTCGTGGGCCTGCTCGACGCCGTCTTCATCGGCCTGGGCCTGTGGATCGTCGGCGTCCCTCTGGTGCTGCCGCTGGCGGTGCTGACCTTCGTCTCCGCGTTCGTGCCGATCGTGGGCGCCTTGTTCGCCGGCCTCGTCGCAGTGCTTATCGCGCTGGTCTCGAACGGCCTGACGGACGCGCTGATCGTACTGGCGATCATCATCGTGGTGCAGCAGCTGGAGGGCAATGTGTTCCAGCCGATGATCCAAAGTCGCAGTCTCGGCCTCCACGCGGCGGTCGTCCTGCTGGCGGTGACGCTGGGCGGCAGCCTGGCTGGAGTGGTCGGCAGCCTGCTGGCGGTACCGGCGGCGGCGCTGATCGCGGTCGTCTGGAACTACCTGCGCGAGCAGCTCGTCGAACCCCCGTCCGATACCGGGACCGACGGGGCGACCACCGGCGCCGCCCCGTCGTAGCGCCCCGAAAGCCGTCGCGCATCCGTGATGTGTGAGGGCTCAGGGCGACCGGCCCCTTCGGGCCCTGGTCCGAGGCGGGAGTACGACAAGCGCGTCCTCTCAGCTTCCGTCGGGGCCTGCTGTCCGGGGGCCGCGGCGGCCGGGGTGGAGGTGGAGCGGGAGCGGGCCGCCATCGGGGAGACGCGGGCGCGGCCGGCGCGGCCGGGGTGGAGGGCGGTGTCGTCAGGGAGTGCAGGGTCGCGTCCACGAGACGCCCGACCGTGGTGGAGGACGAGCCGTCCTTCCAGAAGGTGTCGGCCTGGAGACGGGCCAGGTGCGCCTTGAGGAGACCGGTGCCGCCCTGGTCGCTCCCTCGGGTGGGGGTCAGCGCGTACGAAACGGGCGCGGCCGGCCGGGATCCGGACGGGGCCGGACCGGTACACCGGTAACGGGCGCAGCCCCGGGCAGGCCACGGCCCGGCGTGCGCACCACCCGACCGGTACGCGGCTTGATGGTCGGCGGCACGGCGCCGGTCAGGCCGGCTGCCTCCCGCAGCAGCACCGCCGCCTCGGCAGCGGCTTTCGCCTGCGCCCGGTACTCCTGCGCGCGGTGCCAGGAGGCTGCGGCCTCCACCACCTCCACGAGCGCGACCAGCAGCGTGAGAACGACCGCGGCACCACCCCCGAGTGCCGCGCGCGGTGCCCGCTCCAAAGCCCGGGCCGAGGCGCGCCATCCGGCACGGGCGCGCCCTCCAGAGAGCGGGCGCCCGGGGCGCGGGCGGCCTGCTCGAACACGTCGGCCGCGGCCTGGACGCGGTCGCGGACCAGGGCCGGGGCTTGCGCGGCCGCGACGGCCAGGAGGTCACCGAGGGCTGCGACATCCCCGGCGCCTTCTGCCTGCCCGGCACGGCCCAACAGGGCGGACGCTTCACGGATCCAGTGCTCGGCCAGCGCCCAGTCCGCCGGAGTGACGAGCGGGGTGACGCGACCCATTGATAACCACTCCCGGATAACGCCCGCCGGGCCCGCCAAATACGCCGGGCCCTGAAGGCGGCCACGGGTTCGACGACGATCGACCTCCTGGACTACAACCAGCGCCGCCGGGCCGCGACGCTGTCACCGGAGCGGATCGAGCAGCTGTCCAAGACCGGAATGCGGTCTGCGTGATGGGCGTGCTCGTCACTGCGGTGGCCGCGCTCGCCGAGGGGTGCGCAAGGTAGGAGCCGACGCAGACGGATACGGGTCGTACGGAATCTCCGTACGACCCGTCGCCGTACTAAGGGCCTGTGTGATGTTGTGATCAGTCGGCGATCTTCAGTAGTCATCGAGCCGACCCGGCGGGGCTCGCTCGGCTGGTCACCCTTTAGCCTGTGGCCTGCTGCCGGAGCACGCCGCCCCGGTGTGAGGCCATGCGGGTGCGGGGGACGAACGTGAGCAGGATCAGGGGCGGAGCCCTGTGGGCGGCTGCCGTAGGGGGCGCGGCGCTCGCGGGCGCCCTCGTCGTCGGCGGGGTCGTCCTGGCTGCGGCCGAGGAAGACAGCGAGGACGGCTGGGTCCGGGAGCCCGCGGGCACCAAGGGCCCGGCCCGCGCCGGGGCAGACCCCTCACGCAACACGGTCGCAGCCGAACTCGCCGCTGCCGCCACCGCCGCCGGGCTCGCCCCGGGTGCTGCGTCCAGCGCCGAGGAAGGGGAGCTCGCAGATTGCATCGCGGGCTGGACGGGCGACGGCCCAGCAGACGACGGCCGGCTGGCGGCCCTCGA
>NZ_JBEZKZ010000095.1:0-23550 GCF_040651895.1 Streptomyces sp. NPDC048352 | reverse complement strand
GTCGGAGAGCCCGGCGGTGACGGGGTGGCTCCCCCTGGAGGCGGCCCGGGCCCCGCCGCCCGCACCCGCACCCGCGCCGGCCCCGGACCCCGCGCGGGCCACCGACCCGGCACCCGCGCCGGCCCCGGACCCGACACCCGCACCCGCACCCGCACCCGCGCCGGCCCCGGCACCCGCGCCGGCCCCCGCCCCGGCCCCCGCCCCCGCCGCGGCACGCGGGAGCAGGCGTCCCACCGCCGCCAGGGCCGGAGCCAGCGCGTCCCCGGACCGCAGCCGCACCAGCACCGCGAGCGCGCCCGCCCCCGTACCGGCGCCCGGGCCGTCCGCACCCGGATCCCCGGCGGGGACCACGCACACCGCCGCCGCCCCCGGCACCGAGGCCGGAGCCTCCCCGGACCACGGGGCCACGCACACCGCGGCGTGCAGCCCCTCCGCCGCCGCCCCCAGGGCCACCCGCAGCGCGGCCACCGCCATGTCCTGCTGCCAGGCCGGGCCG
Source organism: Streptomyces sp. NPDC048352 (assembly GCF_040651895.1). Classification (NCBI taxonomy): domain Bacteria; kingdom Bacillati; phylum Actinomycetota; class Actinomycetes; order Kitasatosporales; family Streptomycetaceae; genus Streptomyces; species Streptomyces sp. NPDC048352. The sequence goes on along the minus strand of NZ_JBEZKZ010000095.1, from coordinate 23,054 downwards.
GCCGTGAGCACCGCCAGGAACTCCCGCGAGAGGTCGGCGCCCGCCTTGGCCTCCTCGGCGAGCAGGACCCCGATCCGCTGGGCGACCTCCATGGCGGCCTCCAGCGCGGCCGGCCCGGGGCCCGGATCCTGGTCGAGGAGCCACACGTAGCCCTGCACGACGCCCCGGTACCGCACGGGCAGGCAGATCCGCCCCAGGAAGACCCCCGCGTCCGGGGCCGCCGGGATCCGCACCGGGCCGGTGGCGCGGGCGATGCCGAAGCCCTCGAACCAGGACCGGACGGCCGCCGTCGACTGCCGGGTCAGGATCGACCGGGTGCGCACGGGGTCCATCACGAGGTCGTCCTCGCTGTCGTGCGCGCCGAAGGCGATGAGGCGGAAGTCCCGGTTCTCCAGCGTCGCCGGGGCGCCGAGCAGCGCCGAGATCTCGTCCACCAGGTCCTGGTAATCGCCCTTCACGCGGCCATTCTCCCACCCCAGGACCGGTTCTTCAGACAGATGTATGAGATCCGGGCCACGGATGCGTGACAGCTGTCGATGGCAGAGGATCGTGGGGATCCTTAGGTTTCACGGTGGTTCCACTTGCGTTTCCCCACGGCCGCAGCACACCCCCGCGGCGTCCGTCCGTCCGCTCCTGCCACCCGTCGGAGGTGCCCCGTGCTGGGTCCCGCGATCCTCGCCGCTTCGCGCAGCGACAAGATGCGCCGAATCGTCTCTGCCGCCCCGGTGACCAAGCCGGTGGTGAACCGCTTCATCCCCGGCGAGACGGTCGACCAGGTCATCCCGATCGTCGAGGAGCTGACGGCCAAGGGCCTCGAGGTCACCCTCGACGTCGTCGGCGAGGACATCACCGCCGTCGAGCAGTCGTACGCGGCCCGCGACGCCTACCTGGAGCTCATCCAGCGCCTGGGGGACCTGGAGCTGGGCGAGACCGTCGAGATGTCGGTCAAGCTGTCGATGTTCGGCCAGGCCCTGGAGGGCGGCCACGAGCTGGCCCTCGCCAACGTCCGCCCGGTCGTCGAGGCCGCCGCCGCCATCGGCACCACCGTGACCCTGGACGCCGAGGACCACACCACCCTCGACTCGATGTTCGCCATCCACGAGGAGCTGCGCCGGGACTTCCCGCAGACCGGCTGCGTGATCCAGGCCTACCTCTTCCGCACCGAGGCCGACGCCCGCCGCCTGGCCGCCGCCGGCAGCCGCGTCCGGATCGTGAAGGGCGCCTACAAGGAGCCCGCCGAGGTCGCCTACCAGGACAAGGCGGAGATCGACCGGGCGTACGTCCGGATCATGAAGATCCTGATGGAGGGCGAGGGGTACCCGATGATCGGGTCGCACGACCCGCGCCTGATCGCCATCGCACAGGAGCTCGCCCGCCAGGCCGGGCGCAAACTGGACGAGTACGAGTTCCAGATGCTCTACGGCATCCGCAGCGAGGAGCACCTGCGGCTCGCGGCCGAGGGCCACCGGATGCGCGTCTACACGGCCTACGGCACCGACTGGTACGGCTACTTCATGCGCCGCCTGGCGGAGAAGCCGGCCAACCTGCTCTTCTTCCTCCGCTCGATGATCACCAAGAACTAGGCACCCCACTAGCTCAAGGAGTTACCAGCCCCATGGATGCTGTGACCCAGGTCCCCGCGCCGGTCAACGAGCCGGTCCACTCGTACGCCCCCGGCAGCCCGGAGCGCGCGCGCCTCGAGATCCAGCTCAAGCAGCTGTCCGAGAACCCGATCGACCTCCCGATGACGATCAACGGCGTCAAGCGGATGGGTGGCGGCGAGCGCTTCGACGTCGTCCAGCCCCACGACCACAAGTCGGTCATCGGTACGTACGCCAACGCCACCGAGGCCGACGCCCAGGAGGCCGTCGACGCGGCCCTGGCCGCCGCCCCGGCCTGGCGCGCGATGTCCTTCGACGACCGCGCCGCGATCATCCTGCGCGCCGCCGAGCTGCTGGCCGGCCCGTGGCGCGAGAAGCTGGCCGCCTCCACGATGCTCGGCCAGTCCAAGACCGTGCAGCAGGCCGAGATCGACACCCCGTGCGAGCTCGTCGACTTCTGGCGCTTCAACGTCCACTTCGCCCGCCAGATCCTGGCCGAGCAGCCCGCCGCGAACAGCGCCGGCGTGTGGAACCGCAGCGACCACCGCCCGCTCGAGGGCTTCGTCTACGCGATCACCCCGTTCAACTTCACCGCCATCGCCGGCAACCTGCCGACCGCCCCCGCCCTGATGGGCAACGTGGTCGTCTGGAAGCCGTCCCCGACGCAGACCCACTCCGCGGTCCTCCTGATGGAGCTCCTGGAGGCGGCCGGCCTGCCCAAGGGCGTCATCAACCTGGTGACGGGCGACGGCATCGCCGTCTCCGAGGTGGCCCTGAACCACCCGGAGCTGGCCGGCATCCACTTCACCGGCTCGACCAAGACCTTCCAGTACCTGTGGAAGACGGTCGGCAACAACATCGAGAAGTACCGCTCCTACCCGCGCCTGGTCGGCGAGACCGGCGGCAAGGACTTCGTCGTCGCCCACCCGTCCGCGGACCGCGCGATCCTGAAGACCGCCCTGACCCGCGGCTCCTTCGAGTTCCAGGGCCAGAAGTGCTCCGCGTCCTCGCGCGCCTACGTCCCGGCCTCCATCTGGAACGACGGCTTCAAGGAGCAGTTCGCGGCCGAGGTCGACGGCATCGCCATGGGTGACGTCCGCGACCTGGGCAACTTCATCGGCGCGGTCATCGACGAGCGCTCCTTCGCGAAGAACAAGGCCGCGATCGACCGTGCGAAGGCCGACCCGACCTGCACGATCGTCGCGGGCGGCACGTACGACGACTCGGAGGGCTACTTCGTCCGCCCGACCGTCATCGAGTGCACCGACCCGGAGAACGAGGTCTTCACGACCGAGTACTTCGGCCCGATCCTCGCCGTCCACGTCTACGAGGACGACAAGTACGACGAGATGCTCGCGCAGATGGAGAACGTCTCGGCGTACGCCCTGACCGGCTCGGTCATCGCGCAGGACCGCTACGCGGCCGCCGACACGATGGACAAGCTCCGCTTCGCGGCGGGCAACTTCTACATCAACGACAAGTCGACCGGCGCCGTCGTCGGCCAGCAGCCCTTCGGCGGCGGCCGTGCCTCGGGTACGAACGACAAGGCGGGCGCGGCGTCCAACCTGCTGCGCTGGACCTCGACCCGCTCCATCAAGGAGACCCTGGTCCCGCCGACCGAGTACGGCTACCCCCACATGGGCTGACCCCGCCCGGCCCCTGAATCCCGCCCCCGCTCCGGTACCCCCAAGCCCGGAGCGGGGGCGGTTCCAGTTCCCGGGCCAACCGGCCCTCAGACCTCCACCAGGACCTGGTCCAGGGACTTGCGCAGGAGGTCCGGGACCTCGCAGTCGTCGGCGGGGTAGCCCACCGGGACGACCGCGAAGGCCTTCTCGTTCTCCGGGCGGTTCAGGACGTGCCCGAGGAAGCGCATCGGGCTCGGGGTGTGGATGAGCGCGGCCAGGCCCGACAGGTGCAGGGCCGACAGCAGCATGCCGACCGCGATGCCGACCGACTCGTCGACGTAGTAGTGCTTGCGCTTCGTGCCGTCCGGGCCGAGCCAGTAGCGCTGCTGGAAGACCACGATCAGCGCCGGGGCGTCGGTGAGGTGGGTCTTCACGGCGTCGGTGCCGATGGGGCGCAGCGCGGCCAGCCATTCGTCGCCGAGGCGGCCGTCGTAGGAGATCTGCTCCTCCTGCTCGGCGGCGGCGCGGATCTGCTGCCGGATCGCCGGGTCCTTGACCAGGACGAAGGTCCACGGCTGCTGGTGCGCCCCGGAGGGGGCGGTGGCGGCGCAGGCGATCGCGTCGCGGACGGCCTGCTCGGGGACGGGATCGGGGGAGAAGTGGCGTACGGTCCGCCGCTCGTCCATCCGGGCCCGCAACTCCGCCGCGCGCGCGAGGGATTCGGAGCCGGGCATGCGCGCCGGACGGTAGGCGACGGGCCGGTAGGGCCGGCCATGGGTGGGGGTCCACTGCTGGGTCTCAGGCGACATGCGCAGATCTTCCCCGCGGCGCAACCCCCGGGGCCAGGGCAGCGTCAGTGAACGGTGTCCGTTGTGTCCTGACAGGGGGGCTATGTGCATGGCGAACGTCGGTCGATTCAACGACTGGGAGGGCTGCTTCAACGCCCGCGACCTCGGCGGGCTCGGGGCGCTGCGCCCCGGGGTGCTGATCCGGGCGGACAGCCTCGACGGGCTCACCGCGCGGGGCTGGACCACGCTGGCCGCCGACGGGGTGCGGACCGTCATCGACCTGCGCAACGCCGGCGAGGCCGAGGTGGACCACGCCCCGCGCCCGGCCGGTGTGACGACCCTGCGGATCCCGCTCGACGGCATCGAGCACCGGGACTTCTGGGACGTGTGGTGGGGCACCCCCGGATTCGGCACCCCCGCGTATTTCCGGCCTTTCCTGGAGCGCTTCCCCGACCGCGTGGCCGCCGTCGCCCGGGCCGTGGCCGGCGCCGCGCCGGGCGGGGTCGCCTTCCACTGCGGTCTGGGCCGCGACCGGACGGGGATCATCGCGCTGGTCCTGCTGCGGCCGGCCGGGGCGAGCCCGCAGGAGATCGCCGACGACCACGCGCTGAGCGAGCCGCGGGTCCGGGCCCGGTACGCCGCCCGGGGCAGGTCCTACGACGACGCCGGGATCCAGGCGTACGTCGCCGGTCTCGGCACCACCGTCCACGCCCTGGCCCGGGACACCGCGCAGTGGCTGGATGCGGACGCCTACCTGCGCGGGGCCGGGCTGACGGCGGCCGAGCTGGACGGGCTCCGGGGCAGACTGGGGGCATGAGCGACGACAGGTACACCCGCCTCGCGCACACCTCGCAGCTCGGGCCTGCCACCCTCGCCGGGATCCGGGCGCTGCTGGACGGCGCCTTCGAGGGGGACTTCGGCGAGGAGGACTTCGAGCACGCCCTCGGCGGGATGCACGCGCTGGTGTACGAGGACGGCGTGCTCGTCGCGCACGGCAGCGTCGTCCAGCGGCGCGTGCTCCACCAGGGCCGCTCCCTGCGGACCGGGTACGTGGAGGCCGTGGCGGTCCGCGCGGACCGGCGCAGGCGCGGGATCGGCGGGGCGGTGATGGCCGCCCTGGAGGGCGTGATCGCCCGGGCCTACGTCCTGGGGGCCCTGTCGGCCTCCGACGAGGGCGCGGCCCTGTACGAGGGCCGGGGCTGGAAGCCCCACCCCGGGCGGATCGGCGTCCTCGGGCCGGCCGGCCCCGAGCGGCTGGCCGCGGAGGAGGGCTCGACGTACGTGTGGACGCCGCCCGGCGGGGTCGCGCCGGACGGCGCCGGGCGGCTCGACTTCGACTGGCGCGACGGCGACGTGCTCTAGGGAGGGAGCGCCGTCGAAGTGGCTCCGGCGGGGAGGGACTTTGCGGACACCCCCTAGGAGCCCGAGACGCTGGGCGCGCCCGTCTCGATGTGTCCCGTGTAGCGGCGCGACCAGGTGCCGTCGGCGTCCGCCAGGACCGTGAAGTCGTACCAGCCCTGCTGGTACGCCACCGCGTTGAAGTAGTCCTCGCGCGAGGAGTTCGCCGGGACGGTGTAGGTCCAGGGGCCGTCCGTGCGGTAGGCGTTCGAGCGGATGGTGAAGGTGACCGGCGCGGCGGAGGCGTTGGTCATCCTGAACCAGATCGCCGTCTTCCCGGTGCCCGGTTCGACGGCGAAGCGGGCCGCGACCTCCAGTGCCCTGCCCGGCTTCGTCGCGTCGCCGATGAAGCGGCGCAGGAAGCGGTTCGGCCCGTACATCGAGATGTCGTACTTGCCGGACCCGCTGCCGAGCCCGATGTTGAAGTAGTCCGTGGACGTGGCGCCCGGGTCCACCGTGTACTGCCAGGCGGCCGTGTCCCGGTACTGGTGCGGGTGGATCGAGAAGTGCGCCGCCCGCTTGGCCTCGGCACCCTGGTTGCTCATCGAGAACCAGGCCAGGATCTTCCCGGCCGCGCCGAACTCGAAGCGGTCCAGGTTGCCGTTGACCTGGTACGGCAGGGCGCGCGCCGGACGCGTACCGGGCTCCTGCGCCGGCAGGGCGTTGTCCTGGGGCACCGGGTTGGGGAGCGGGCCGCAGGTCGACTGCCCGATGACCTTGGCGGTGGACGGCAGGCCCGCGGGGACCCCGTGGACCGGATGGGCGAAGTCGAAGACGCCGGTCAGGTCGCCGACGACCTTGCGGCGCCAGGCGCTGATGTGGGGGCAGACGGCCGGGGTGCCGAGGGCCGCCGACCAGGTCTCCATGAAGCGCAGCACCGAGGTGTGGTCGAAGACCTCCGAGCTGACCCAGCCGCCGCGCGTCCAGGGGGACATGACCAGCATCGGCACCCGGAAGCCGAGCCCGATCGGGACGCCGTCCAGGTACTCGCCGGGGGTGCCGGGCGGCGCGACGGGCGGGGCGACGTGGTCGAAGAAGCCGTCGTTCTCGTCGTAGTTGAGGAACAGGACGGTGGAGTCGAAGACCTCCGGGTTCGCGGCGAGCGCCCGGTAGACCAGGTCCACGAAGTGCGCGCCGTCGCCGGGCGGGGCGTACGGGTGCTCCGAGAAGGCCTCGCTCGCCACGACCCAGGACACCTGGGGCAGGGTCCCGGCGACCACGTCCGCGCGGATCGCGGCCGCGATGTCGTCCGGGGTGGAGCCGGTCACCTTGGGGACGGAGGCCATGCCGCGGTCCCACAGCGGGTCGCCGGGCCGTGCGTCGGTGAACCGCTTGAAGTAGGCCAGGCCGTTGTCCCCGTAGTTGTCCTGGGCGTTCTGGTAGACCTTCCAGCTCATTCCGGCGCGCTGGAGGGCCTCCGCGTACGTCTCCCAGGTCAGCCCGGACTCGTCGCCGCCGTCCTTGCTGCCCGCGTCGACCTTGCCGCTCCACAGGAAGGTGCGGTTGGGGCCGGTCGCGCTCAGGGTCGAGGAGAAGTAGGCGTCGCAGACCGTGTAGTGGTCGGCGAGACCGTAGTGGAAGGGGATGTCCCCCCGGTCCAGGTGGCCGAGGGTGTGGGTCTTGCCGACGCCGGCGACCCAGTTGTCCATCCGGCCCTTGTTCCAGGCGGCGTGCTGCGAGCTCCAGCTGTGCGGGAGGTCGCCGGTGCACTGGGCCAGGGTCTCGCTGTCGGCCCCGCCCGCCGCCGGGGTGGCGGACAGCTTCCACGGGTACTGGCGGCCTCCCCAGTTCGGCTGGTTGAAGGTGCCCCAGCCGCCCGGTATGTTGCCGGCGGCGCGGTCGCCGAATCCGCGGACGCCCTTCAGCCTGCCGAAGTAGTGGTCGAAGCTGCGGTTCTCCTGCATCAGTACCACCACGTGCTTCACGTCGGTGATCGTGCCCGTCGCGGCGGCGGCCGCAGCCGTCGCGGGCAGGGCGGCGGGCAGGGCCGCCCCCGCCGCGAGCCCGGCGCCGATTCCCACGAAACCCCTGCGGCTGATGGGTGTCACTGGCTGCTCGCCTCCAACTCGAGTGCCCCGCTGGCACATTGACGGCAAGCGTGGCGGCAGCCGCCGCAAAGGTCTACAGGCGTGCGGTAAGAACTCGGTGAACATCCGGATGGCCGGAATCAGCTGCCGGTCCGTACGAGCATCTTGCCCAGGTTGTCCCCGCGGAGCATGCCCAGGAAGGCCTCCACGGTGCGGTCGAAGCCCTGGACAACGGTGGTGTCGGTGCCGATGAGCCCGCTGCGCAGGTGGGGGACCAGGAAGTCCTCCAGCTCGTCCTGGAGATTGGTGTGGTTGCGGACCAATACCCCTTCCAGGCGCAGCGACTTGTGCACCACCTCGAACAGGTTGCGGGGCGCGGCGGGGGAGCGGTCCCCGTTGTACGTCGAGATCGCCCCGACCCAGGCGATCCGGCCGTACTCGCGCAGGGACCCGATGGCGCCCTCCAGGTGCTCCCCGCCCACGTTGTCCACGTACACGTCGATGCCGTCGGGCGCGGCCCGCTCCAGCTGCTCGGCGACCGGCCCGTCGTGGTAGTCGAAGGCGGCGTCGAAGCCGAGGGCCCCGGTGAGGTGGACCACCTTCGCCGCCGAGCCGGCGCTGCCGATGATCCGGCGGGCGCCGAGCAGCCGGGCGATGCGCCCGGTGGCCGTGCCCACCCCGCCGGCGGCGGCCGAGACGAAGAGGTCCTCGCCCTCGCGCAGGGCCGCGGTCCGGGTGAGGGCGGCGTAGGCGGTGAGGCCGGTACCGCCCAGGACGGAGAGGTACGCCTCCAGGGGGACGCCCTCGTGGCCGCGCAGCGTGCGGGTGCCGTCCACGCCCAGGGTGACCAGCGCGTGGGTGCGCCAGCCGGCGCGGTGGAAGACGAGGTCCCCCTCCGCCAGGCCGGGGTCGCGGGAGGCGGTCACCCGGCCCACCGCCCGGCCCTCCAGCGGGGCGTGCAGGTCGAAGCCGTCCGCGCCGCCGTCCATGAGCCCGCGGTGGTACGGGTCCACCGACAACAGGAGGTTCTCCACCAGGGCGGTGCCGGGGGCGGGTTCGGGGACGGGCGAGGAGACGTACGCGAAGTCGGAGGCGGCGGGGAAGCCGGCGGGGCGGGCGATCTGGTGGACGGCACGAGCGGTGTTCACGGTCATGGCCACGACCGTAGGAAGGAATCCCGCAGGCGGGCAGGGGGTTGCCCTCATGGAAGCCGCGCATCCATGAGCGCGGCTCATACACCGAGGTGGGAACCCCGTGGCCGAACTCGCCCCGCAGGAACTCCGGGTCCTGGTCGCCGTCGCCGAGACGGGCGGCTTCTCCGCCGCGGCCGCCGTGCTCGGGACCAGCCAGTCGGCCGTCTCGCACTCGGTGCGCGGCAGCGAGGGCAAGGTCGGCGCGGTGCTCTTCGAGCGCGGACGCGGCGGAGCCGCGCCCACCCCGGCCGGGGAGCGGGCCGTCGCGCTGGGCCGGCGCATCCTGCGGCTGTACGAGGTGCTGGGCGCGGAGGCGCGCGGCGCCGGCCGGGCCCCCGCCGGCGGGGACGCGGTGGAGGGGGTGCTGCGCGTCGCGGCGTTCCGCAGCGCGGCCCTGCACCTGCTTCCGCCCGCGCTGGAGCGGCTGGCCGTGCTGCACCCCGGGATCCGCCCCGAGGTCCGGGTGGTGCGCGAACTGGGGGCCGGCACGGCGGGGGAGGTGGCCGCCGGCCGGGCCGACCTGGGCATCGCGACGCTGGGCGCGCGGGAGGACGTACCGCCGGGGCTGCTGACCGGGGTGCTCACCGAGGAGGCGTACGCGCTGGTGCACCCCGCCGGACACCCGGACCCGAAGGCGCTGCCGCTGCTGGACTGGGACGAGAACTGCGGCTCCTACACCCGGCAGTGGTGGCGGGACCAGGACTGGATCCCCCGGGCCACGGTGAAGGCGGAGGACGACGCGATGGTGCTGACCATGGTCGGCCGGGGGCTGGGCATGGCGATCATGCCGGAGCTGTCGCTGCGCGAGGCGCCGGACACCGTCGACATCACCCCTCTGGGGCCGCGGAGGCCGGTGAGACGGGTGGGATACGTCACCACACCGGAGTCGGCGGCAACCCTCGTCGTCAGGGCTCTGATCAGGGAACTCAGGGCAGAGAAGGGCTGAATCCGGAAGGGGCGGAAGGGTCCCTCCGGGCGGTTTCCCATCTCAGATACTAGGAAGTCCGAGTAATTGCGGAGACATACAGCCGGACCTGCCCTAGCTTTGTAGGAGCCGAACGTCTCGCTGATCCTGCGAATGGCGGTCGAGGGCGCGCGCCCACTGGCAGGCAACCCCTGCGGCGCACAGCTCCCCGCCCCTTCCGGCGCCTTGAAGGAACACCCCTCATCCGTGGCCCCGCCACGCCGTGATCCCAAGGAGTCGATCACCATGACCCCCACCACCGCCGCAACCCGCCGCGTCCGCCACACCTCCCCGGCTGACGCCGACCGCAAGAACGCCGCCGCGGCCCTCCAGCGCGCCCTGGACCGCCGTGACAACGGCGGCTCGACCGGCCACTGACTGGTCCGAATGCTGGACGCGATATGTCTGAGGGCTGGGACACGGAGTACGGTTCCGACATGGCGACCAGCATCAATCTCGCAGTGATCCCCGGTGATGGCATCGGCCAGGAAGTCGTGGCTCAGGGCCTCAAGGTCCTTACCGCGGTCCTGCCCCAGGATGTGAAGCTGGAGACCAAGGAGTACGACCTCGGCGCGCAGCGCTGGCACCGCACCGGTGAGACCCTCCCGGACGCGGAGCTCGAGGCCCTCAAGCACCACGACGCGATCCTGCTGGGCGCCATCGGCGACCCGTCGGTCCCGTCGGGCGTACTGGAGCGCGGTCTGCTGCTGAAGCTCCGCTTCGCGTTCGACCACTTCATCAACCTGCGCCCCTCGAAGCTGTTCCCCAACACGGCCACCCCGCTCGCCGGCCGTCCGGAGATCGACTTCGTGGTGGTCCGCGAGGGCACCGAGGGCCCGTACACCGGCAACGGCGGCAGCCTGCGCACCGGCACCCCGGCCGAGGTGGCCACCGAGGTCAGCGTGAACACGGCCTACGGTGTGGAGCGCGTCGTGCGCGACGCGTACGAGCGGGCCAACGCCCGCCCCCGCAAGAAGCTGACGCTGGTCCACAAGAACAACGTCCTCGTGTACGCCGGCCACCTGTGGAAGAACGCCTTCGACAAGGTCGGCCGGGAGTACCCCGAGGTCACCACCGACTACCTGCACGTCGACGCCGCGACGATCTTCTTCGTCACCCAGCCCGAGCGCTTCGACGTCATCGTCACGGACAACCTCTTCGGTGACATCCTCACCGACCTGGCCGCGGCCGTGACCGGCGGAATCGGCCTGGCCGCCTCCGGGAACATCAACCCGACCGGCGCGTTCCCGTCCATGTTCGAGCCCGTCCACGGCTCGGCGCCCGACATCGCGGGCACCGGCAAGGCCGACCCGACCGCGACGATCCTCTCGGTCGCCCTCCTGCTGCGCCACCTCGGCTACGAGGACCAGGCGGTCCGCATCGAGGACGCGGTCTCCGCCGACCTCGCGGAGCGGGACGGCACCTTCCGCTCCACCGACGCGATCGGCGACGCCCTCGCCGCGCGAGTAGCCGGCTGACCCGGCCGTTCCACCCAGGAAGCCGCCAGGTCACAAAGGGACCTGGCGGCTTCACCTGTGCGGCCCCCGGGTGTCACCATCTCCCCTGGGCCGCTCAACCCCCGTTTCTCCGATGCCTGCCCCCGCGCGATAATCGAACGCGAGGCCGCGGAATACGGGGAAGCTCGGACGTCCTGGTACGCATGAGCGCGGTCCGCCAAACCCAACCGGTGAAGGACAAGCACTCATGACGACGCCCACGATCGAGCTCAAGCCCTCCTCGAACCCGCTGTCCGACGCGGAGCGCGAAGCGATCCTGGCCAGCCCCGGCTTCGGCCGCCACTTCACCGATCACATGGTGACGATCAAGTGGACCGAGGGCCGCGGCTGGCACGACGCCGAGCTGGTCCCGTACGCACCGCTGGCGATCGACCCGGCGAACATGACCCTGCACTACGCGCAGACGATCTTCGAGGGCCTCAAGGCCTACCGCCAGCCCGACGGCACCGTCGCCACCTTCCGCCCCCGCGCCAACGCCGAGCGCTTCCAGGCCTCCGCCCGCCGCATGGCGATGCCCGAGCTGCCGGCCGACCTCTTCATCGAGGCCTGCGACGCCCTGATCAAGCAGGACCGCGCCTGGGTGCCGGACTCCGGCGAGGCCTCGCTGTACCTGCGCCCGTTCATGTTCGCGTCCGAGGTCGGCCTGGGCGTCCGCCCGGCCAACGAGTTCCTCTTCATGGTCATCGCCTCGCCGGCCGGCGCCTACTTCCCCGGTGGCGTCAAGCCCGTCTCCGTCTGGCTCTCCGAGGAGTACGTGCGCGCCGTCAAGGGCGGCACCGGCGCCGCCAAGACCGGCGGCAACTACGCGGCCTCCCTCGTCGCCCAGGCCCAGGCCGCCTCGCACGGCTGCGACCAGGTCGTCTGGCTCGACGCGGTCGAGCACCGCTGGATCGAGGAGATGGGCGGCATGAACCTGTACTTCGTGTACGGGGACCGCATCGTCACCCCCGAGCTGACCGGCTCGCTCCTGCCGGGCATCACCCGCGACTCCCTCCTCACCATCGCCCGCGACCTCGGCTACACCGCCGAGGAGGGCCGGATCACCACCGAGGACTGGAAGCGCGACAACGAGAACGGCACCCTCACCGAGGTGTTCGCCTGCGGCACCGCCGCCGTCATCACCCCGGTCGGCTCGGTCAAGTCCGAGCGCGCGAACTGGACCCAGGGCGACGGGCAGCCCGGCGAGGTCACCATGAAGCTCCGCAAGGCGCTGCTGGACCTCCAGACGGGCCACACCGCCGACACCCACGGCTGGATGCACCCGCTCGGCTAGGCGTTCCCCGACATGGCACAAGGCCCCCCGCGCGGTGCGCGGGGGGCCTTGTGGCGTCCGGGGGAGGAGGCGGGGTCAGCGCTCCTCGTCCGCCGCGCCCTCGTCCTTCTTCTCCTTGCGCTCCTTGCCCGTCCCCTGCGAGCCGCCGAGCGCCGTGACGATGTCTCCGAACGCGTAGGCCAGGCCGGCGATGCCCTTGACGACCTTGCCGGCCACCTCTGCGAGTTCCTCCACGACGTCTCCCCGTGTCGTCGGCGCGGCCGCGCGGTCTAGTCGGCGGCCACCACCACTGCCTGCACTGCCGGATCGGCGACGGGTGCCGCCTGCGGCCGTACCGTCAGCGCGGTGTACACCGCGCCGCCGACCAGCCCCGACAGGATGAAACTACAGTCCACCCCGCCGGTGAGGGCCAGCAGAGGGCCCTCGTACACCGGGGTCGACACGGCGGCCAGTCCCACGGCCGCGCCGGCCGCCCAGGAGGCGGTGGCGCGGATGTTCCAGCCTCCGCTGAACCAGTAGACGCCGCCGCGGGCCCGACGGTTGAACACCTGGAGGGCGTCGGGGTCGTAGATCCCGCGGCAGCGCACGAAGCCGATCAGGGTGACCACGGCCCAGGGGGTGCCGATGGCGGTGAGCAGCAGGACGAAGGAGGTCATCGCGGACTGCACGTCCCACTCGAAGGAGCCGAAGAAGACGAACGCGGTCGCGACGGCGGCGGCGATCACGGTGGCCTTCGTACGGGTGGCCCTGGGCACGATGGCGTCCAGGTCCAGGCCCATGGAGTAGAGCATCAGCCCGGCGTTGCCCACCGAGCCGGCCGCCGCGGCGGCGAGCAGCGGGACGAGATACCAGAAGGGCGCGGCCTCGACGAGCGGTCCGGCGTAGTCGGCGCCGGCCCGCGCGGCCAGGGCGGTGTAGGTGCCGAAGAGCTGCGGGACCAGCAGGCCGACCAGCAGGCCCAGGCAGGTCGCCCAGAACACCTTGCGGGAGCCGTGGCGGCGCGGGGAGACGTAGCGGGTGTAGTCGCCGAGCAGGGTGATGAAGGCGACGGGACCGCTCAGCCCGGCGGCGACGGCGGCCAGCAGCCAGGTCGGCCAGAACGAGCCGAGCAGGTACCCGGTGTCCGGCGGGGCGGCGGCGGTGAAGTCGGGGGCGTAGGCGACGACGCCGAGGGCCAGCAGGGCCACCATGGCGACGGACAGCACCTTGCTCATGCGCAGCAGCAGCCGGTAGCCGAAGACGGCTCCGACGACGGTGCCCGCGGCGAGCACGCCGTACATCACGGCCCGCGTCAGGCCCGTGTCCGGCAGCCCGGTGAGCCGGGACAGGGTGCCGGCCATCACGTCGCCGCCGATCCACAGGGTCAGCGCGGTGTAGCCGAGGGCGAGCAGCAGGCCGACCACCGAGCCGACCAGCCGCCCCCGTACGCCGAACTGGGCGCCGCTGGAGGTGGACAGGTTGGTCGCGGTGCGCAGGGACACCAGGGCGAGCGGCGCGGTGAAGGCGATGCCGGCCAGGGTGCCGGTCACGATGGCGGTGACGGAGGGCACCAGCCCGAGTCCGAAGGACGGGGGCAGCCAGCCGAAGACGATCACGCCGAGGCAGAGGTTGGAGCCGAGGAGGATCGAGATCAGGTCGCGGGGACCGCTGGTCCGCTCCTCCTCCGGAATGGTGTCGACTCCGCGCTGTTCGATGGGCATGGGGGGACTCCCTTGGCAGGGCGGGGATGGTTGCGCGTTCTTTAGAGCGGCATTCAATGTGACCCACGCCTTGGGGTGCGGTCAATGCTTCACGACGCGGAAATCAAGAGTTAGAGTGATGCTCTAACCCATCGACTCAAAAGGTGGTGGATCGGCGTGCGGCTGACCCCTACGGAGCGCGACCGGCTGCTGCTGCGCAGCGCCGCGGAACTGGCCAGGGCCCGGCGGGCCCGCGGCCTGAGGCTCAATGTCCCCGAGGCCACCGCGCTGATCGCGGACACGGTCTGCGAGGCCGCTCGTGACGGCAAGCGCCTGGCGGAGGCCATCGAGGAGGCCCGCGGCGTACTGGGCCCCGACGACGTGCTGCCCGGCGTGGCCGACGTGGTCACCGAGGTGCACGTCGAGGCCGTCTTCGACGACGGATCCCGGCTCGCGGTGGTCTCCGCGCCCATCCGGGGCGCTGCTTCCCTCGGCGACGACGCCCCGGGCGCGGTCGTACCCGGCCCCGGCGCGCCGCAGCCCGAACCGCTGCTCCACCTGCGGGTGCGCAACACCGCCCCCGTGCCCGTCAGCGTCACCTCCCACTTCCACTTCTTCGAGGCCAACCCGCGGCTCGACTTCGACCGCGCCGCCGCCTACGGCATGCGGCTGTGCGTGCCCGCGGGCTCCTCGGTGCGGTTCGACCCGCACGGCGAGGGCGAGGTGGGCCTGGTCCCGATCGGCGGCGACCGCATCGCGATCGGCTTCGCCGGCCTGGTCGACGGCCCGCTGGACGCCCCCGGCGCCAAGGAGCAGGCCCTCGCCCGCGCCGCGGCCTGCGGCTACCTGGGCGCCGCCGCCACCGACGACGACTCGGAAGGGAACCCGGCATGAGCCGTCAGACCCCCCACAGCGACCACAGCGCGCACTGCGCCCCCGGCAGCCGCCACATCGACCCGCACGAGTACGCCTCCGTCTTCGGCCCCCGCGCCGGGGACCGGGTCCGGCTCGGCGACTCGGGGCTGACCGTCCGGGTGGAGCACGACGCCCAGAAGCCCGGCGACGAGTTCCTGGCCGGCTTCGGCAAGACCGCCCGCGACGGCCTGCACCTCAAGGGCGCCGCGGTCCGCGACACCTGCGACGTCGTGATCAGCAACGTGCTGGTCATCGATGCCGTCCTCGGCATCCGCAAGGTCTCCATCGGCATCCGCGAGGGCCGCATCCACGCGATCGGCCGCGCCGGCAACCCGGACACCCTCGACGGGGTGGACGTCGTCGTCGGCACCGGCACGAGCATCGTCTCCGGCGAGGGCCTGATCGCCACCGCCGGAGCCGTGGACACCCACGTCCACCTGCTGTCCCCGCGCATCATGGAGGCCTCCCTCGCCGCCGGTGTCACCACGGTCATCGGCCAGGAGTTCGGCCCCGTCTGGGGCGTCGGCGTCAACTCCCCCTGGGCGCTGAAGCACGCCTTCAACGCCTTCGACGCCTGGCCCGTCAACATCGGCTTCCTCGCGCGCGGCTCCTCCTCGGACGCCGCGCCCCTGGTGGAGGCCCTCGCCGAGGGCGGCGCCTCCGGCTTCAAGGTCCACGAGGACATGGGCGCCCACACCCGCGCCCTGGACACCGCGCTGCGGGTGGCCGAGGAGCACGACGTCCAGGTCGCCCTGCACTCGGACGGCCTCAACGAGTGCCTCTCCGTCGAGGACACCCTGCGCGTCCTGGAGGGCCGGACCATCCACGCCTTCCACATCGAGGGCTGCGGCGGCGGACACGTGCCCAACGTGCTCAAGATGGCGGGCGTGCCCAACGTCATCGGCTCCTCCACCAACCCGACCCTGCCCTTCGGCCGGGACGCGGTCGCCGAGCACTACGGCATGATCGTCTCCGTCCACGACCTCAAGCCCGACCTGCCCGGCGACGCCGCCATGGCCCGCGACCGGATCCGCGCCGGCACCATGGGCGCCGAGGACGTCCTGCACGACCTGGGCGCCATCGGCATCACCTCCTCCGACGCCCAGGGCATGGGCCGGGCCGGCGAGACCATCCGCCGCACCTTCGCCATGGCCGCCAAGATGAAGGGCGAGCTCGGCCCGCTCGAAGGCGACGGCGAGGGCGACGACAACGCCCGCGTCCTGCGCTACATGGCCAAGCTGACCATCAACCCGGCCATCGCCCACGGCCTGGCCCACGAGATCGGCTCCATCGAGATCGGCAAGCTCGCCGACATCGTCCTGTGGCGCCCGCAGTTCTTCGGCGCCAAGCCGCAGCTGGTCCTCAAGTCCGGCTTCCCCGCCTACGGAGTCACCGGCGACCCCAACGCCGCCACCGACACCTGCGAACCGCTCGTCCTCGGACCGCAGTTCGGCGCGTACGGGGCCACCGCCGCCGACATCTCCGTCGCGTTCGTCTCCGCCGCCGCGGCGGCGCTGGGCAGCGACGCGATGCCGACCCGGCGCCGCCGGGTGGCCGTCCGCGGCACCCGCGGGATCGGCCCCAAGGACATGCTCCTCAACTCCCGGGTCGGCGCGGTCGACGTCGACGCGCGCAGCGGACTCGTCTCCCTCGACGGGGAACCGCTGCGCTCCGAAGCGGCCGACTCGGTCTCCCTCAACCGCCTGTACTTCCTGTAAGCGGCCCAGCCCGCACGCCATAAGGACACCCCACCATGACTGCCCAGCCCGCCCAGCCCGTGAACGACGGCTTCCGGATGCCCGCCGAGTGGACCCCCCACGAGCGCACCTGGATGGCCTGGCCCAGCCCCAACCCCACCTTCACCGACGACCAGGAGCTCGCCGAGGCCCGCGAGGCCTGGGGCGCGGTGGCCCGCGCGGTGCGCGCGTACGAGCCGGTGACCCTCGTCGTCTCCCCGGGTGACGCCGAGAGCGCCCGGGCGATCGTCGGGGACGACGTCGAGCTCGTCGAGCAGGAGCTCGACGACGCCTGGATGCGCGACATCGGCCCGACCTTCGTCACCAACGACGCTGGCGAGCTGGCCGCCGTCGACTGGACCTTCAACGGCTGGGGCGCCCAGAAGTGGGCCCGCTGGGACCACGACTCGAAGATCGCCCGGCACATCTCCGACCTGGTCGGCACCCGCACCTACAGCACCCGCCTGGTGAACGAGGGCGGCGCCATCCACGTCGACGGCGAGGGCACCGTGCTCCTCACCGACACCGTGCAGCTCGGCGAGGGCCGCAACCCCGGCTGGAGCCGCCGGGAGGTGGAGGAGGAGATCCACGCCCACCTCGGCACCACCAAGGCGATCTGGCTGCCGTACGGCCTGGCCGGCGACTACGGCACCTACGGCACCCAGGGCCACGTCGACATCGTCGCCGCCTTCGCCCGCCCCGGCGTGGTCATGGTCCACACCCAGCCCGACCCGGCCCACCCGGACCACGAGCGCTGCAAGACCATCGCCGCCATCCTGCGCGCCTCCACCGACGCGCAGGGCCGGCTGCTGGAGGTCGTGGAGGTCCCCGCGCCGACCGTCCTCGAGGAGGACGGCGAGTGGGTGGACTACTCGTACATCAACCACTACCTCTGCAACGGAGGCGTGGTGCTGTGCGCCTTCGACGACCCGCGCGACGAGGAGGCCGCCGAGATCTTCCGCGGACTGTTCCCCGAGCGCACCGTGACGCTCGTTGACGCACGTACGATTTTCGCCGGGGGTGGCGGTATCCACTGCATCACCCAGCAGCAGCCGAAGGTCTGACCCGAGGCGGACCTCGCGAAGGAGTGGGCCATGGCGGCGGGTGGAGTACCGGTACGGGCGGCGCGCAAGAACGCGCCCCCGCGCGAGGACGTGCTCGCCGCCGCCATGGCCACGATCGCCGAGCGCGGGCTGGAGGGCCTCACCATGGCCGGCCTGGGCCGCCAGGTCGGCATGAGCAGCGGCCACCTCCTCTACTACTTCGGCAGCAAGGACGAGCTCCTGCTGCAGACCCTGGAGTGGAGCGAGGCGGCCCTCGGCACCGAGCGGCGGGCGCTGCTGGCCCGCCGCGGCCCGGCCCGCGAGCGGGTGCGGGCGTACGTGGACCTGTACGTCCCCGACGGCCCCCGGGACCCGCACTGGACCCTGTGGCTGGAGGTCTGGAACCGGTCCCAGAACGCGGGCCCCGAGGAGCGCGAACGGCAGGCCGCCATCGAGGGCGCCTGGCACCGCGACCTGGTCGCCCTGCTCGCCGAGGGCATCTCGCGCGGCGAGTTCCGCGCCGTGGACGCCGACCGGTTCGCGGCCCGGCTGCGGGCCCTGCTCGACGGATTCAGCATCCAGGTCGCCGTGGGCCTGCCCGGCATAGGGCGCGAGGACATCCTGGAGCACGTCGGCGAGTACCTCGCCGAGACCCTCGCCGTGTAGCGCGAGGAGGCGGGGGCCGCCCGGCGGACGGCGGTGCCCGCATGCTGAGACCGGCGTCCACCGCCGACGGGCCGTGTGGCACACTGCGGGCGTGTCTGCTCGGCTCATGATTATGGACAGCAGCGCGCCGGTCCTCTGTGACCGCTGAAACCGTGGAAGACCTCCGCGGCAGCGGCCACCGTGCCTCAGACCCGCGCGCAGACCTCTCGCACCCGCGAGGGGTCTTTTCGTTTCCAGGGCGGGAACCACGCCGGAAGCGGGCGGCGCGCGATGATGGGGGCAGTGGATCCCCGGTCTCCGGAACCACTCATCCGACAGGAGTCAGATCAGCATGACGACGACAGAGGCGACCCATCCGACAGGGGCACTCGACGACGCCTTCCACGTCTTCGACACCACGCTGCGCGACGGCGCCCAGCGCGAGGGCATCAACCTCACGGTCGCGGACAAGCTGACCATCGCACGGCACCTGGACGACTTCGGAGTCGGCTTCATCGAAGGCGGCTGGCCCGGCGCCAACCCCCGCGACACCGAGTTCTTCGCCCGCGCCCGGGCCGAGATCGACTTCCGGCACGCCCAGCTGGTCGCCTTCGGGGCCACCCGCCGGGCCGGCGGCTCCGCCGCCCAGGACCCGCAGGTCCGCGCCCTCCTGGAGTCCGGCGCGCCGGTCATCACCCTCGTCGCCAAGTCCCACGACCGCCACGTCGAGCTCGCGCTGCGCACCACCCTCGAAGAGAACCTGGAGATGGTCCGGGACACCGTCTCCCACCTCGTCGCGCAGGGCCGGCGGGTCTTCGTCGACTGCGAGCACTTCTTCGACGGCTACCGCGCCAACGCCGAGTACGCCAAGGCCGTCGTCCGCACCGCCCACGAGGCGGGCGCCGACGTCGTCATCCTCTGCGACACCAACGGCGGCATGCTCCCCGCGCAGGTCACCGCGGTCGTCTCGACCGTGCTGGCCGACACCGGCGCGCGCCTCGGCATCCACGCCCAGGACGACACCGGCTGCGCCGTCGCCAACACCCTGGCCGCCGTCGACGCGGGCGCCACGCACGTCCAGTGCACCGCGAACGGCTACGGCGAGCGGGTCGGCAACGCCAACCTCTTCCCCGTCGTCGCCGCGCTGGAGATCAAGTACGGCCGCACGGTCCTGCCCCAGGGCGCGCTCGCCGAGATGACGCGCATCTCCCACGCCATCGCCGAGGTCGTCAACCTCACCCCCTCCACGCACCAGCCGTACGTCGGCGTCTCCGCCTTCGCGCACAAGGCGGGCCTGCACGCCTCGGCGATCAAGGTCGACCCCGACCTGTACCAGCACATCGACCCCGAGCGCGTCGGCAACACCATGCGCATGCTGGTCTCCGACATGGCCGGCCGCGCCTCCATCGAGCTCAAGGGCAAGGAGCTCGGCGTCGACCTGGGCGGGGACCGCGCGCTGATCGCCCGCGTCGTCGAGCGGGTCAAGGAGCGGGAGCTGGCGGGCTACACCTACGAGGCCGCCGACGCCTCGTTCGAGCTGCTGCTGCGCGCCGAGGCCGAGGGCCGGGCGCGCAGGTACTTCCGCACGGAGTCCTGGCGGGCCATCGTCGAGGACCGCCCCGACGGCACCCACGCCAACGAGGCCACGGTCAAGCTGTGGGCCAAGGGCGAGCGGATCGTCGCGACGGCGGAGGGCAACGGCCCGGTCAACGCCCTCGACCGCGCCCTGCGGGTGGCCCTGGAGCGGTTCTACCCGCAGCTGGCCAAGTTCGAGCTGGTG
Source organism: Streptomyces sp. NPDC048352 (assembly GCF_040651895.1). Lineage (NCBI taxonomy): Bacteria > Bacillati > Actinomycetota > Actinomycetes > Kitasatosporales > Streptomycetaceae > Streptomyces > Streptomyces sp. NPDC048352. Next base: position 2,870 of record NZ_JBEZKZ010000095.1, on the reverse strand, counting down.
GACTACAAGGTCCGCATCCTCGAGGGCAAGCACGGTACGGAGTCCACGACCCGCGTGCTGATCGCCACGACGGACGGCATCCGCGAGTGGAACACCGTGGGCGTCGCCCCGAACGTCATCGCGGCCTCCTGGCAGGCCCTGGAGGACGCCTACACCTTCGGCCTCCTGCACGCGGGCGTCGAACCGGCCGAGTAGGGCCCGCGCGGCCCGGCGGCCGGAAAAGGCCGTATGTCCGTCTCGCCCGGGAAAGCGTCCGTTCGGGTAGCGTCGGGGGTATGAGGACCAGGCTGATGTCCATACGCTGTGGATCGATCCTGTCCGGCCTGCTGCTGGCGCTGTCCGCCGGCGCGGCCGGCCTCGCCCCCCAGGCGGCCGCGGCCGACAGCGGACCCGCCGCCGTGGCGGAGGCGCTCAAGAAGGGCCCGGTCTACGTCGATCCCGGGGCCGCGGCCCAGCTGTCGCAGGCGCAGGCGGACGCGCTGGCCGCGAAGATCGAGGCGGCGGACAAGCCGCTGTTCGTCGCGGTGCTGCCCGCCACCGACGCCTTCCCCGCCGCCAGCGTGCTGCGAACGGTGCGCGCCGAGACCGGGATCACGGGCCTCTACGCGATCCGGCTCGGCGACGGGTTCAACGCCGGGGCCGACCCGGTCGTCATGCCGTCCAACGCCGTCCGCAACCTCAGCGCGGCGGTGAAGGCGGGCGGGCCGGTGGACGCCGCCACCGAGCTGAACGACTTCGTCGACCAGGCCCTCCCGCAGATGAGGGGCCGCGCCCCGGCCTCCTGGGACGGCGCCGCCGCGGACGGCGGGTCCTCCGCCGGCGCCCTGATCGGCCTCGGCGCCGTGGCGCTGGCCGGCGGGGGCGGCGCGTACCTCGTGGTCAAGCGGAACCGGAAGAAGAAGGAGGAGGCAAGGCGGGAGGCGATCGCCCGGCTCGGGGTGGTCGTGGACGAGGACATCACCGCGTTCGGCGAGGAGCTCGACCGGCTCGACTTCCACCCCGGGGAGCCCGGCGCCGACGACGCCATGCGCAAGGACTACGAGCAGGGCCTGGACTCCTACGAGCGGGCCAAGCAGATCATGGCCTCGGTGCGGGAGCCGCACGAGGTCCAGGGCGTCACCCAGGCCCTGGAGGACGGCCGGTACGCACTGGCCCGCCTCGACGCCCGCCGCCGGGGACGGCCGCTGCCCGAGCGCCGCCTGCCCTGCTTCTTCGACCCGCGCCACGGGCCGAGCACCGAGGACGCCGCCTGGGCCCCGGCGGGCGGGGCGGCCCGCACCGTACCGGTCTGCACGGCCGACGCGGTCCGGCTGCGCGACGGCCTGGACCCGGCGGTCCGCACGGTCGACACGGACTCCGGCCGGCGCCCGTACTACGACGCCGGTCCGGCGTACGGCCCCTGGGCGGGCGGCTACTTCGGCGGTGGGATCCTGCCGGGCCTGCTGATGGGCACGGTGCTCGGTTCGATGATGGCCGGGCCGGCCTACGCCTCGGACTTCGGCGGCGGATACGGGTACGACGGCGGATTCGAGGGCGGGGACGTCTCGGGGGCCGACTTCAACCCGTCCGACTTCGGCGGCGGGGACTTCGGCGGCGGGGGCGGCTTCGACGGGGGCGGCGGCGGGTTCGACGGCGGGGGCGGCTGGTAGCCGCCCCCGGGGTCCCGCGCCGGAGGGGATCAGGCCTGCTTGACGGCCGAGATGTCGAAGGTCAGCTTCACCTTGTCGCTGACCATCACCCCGCCGGCCTCCAGGGCCGCGTTCCACGTCAGGCCCCAGTCGGAGCGCAGGATCTCGGCGGAGCCCTCGAACCCGACGCGCTCGCTGCCGTAGACGTCCGTGGCGGAACCGGCGAACTCCAGGTCGATGGAGAGCGGACGCGTCACGTCCTTGATCGTCAGCTCGCCGGTGATGCGGTACGCGTCCGCCCCGAGGTGCGCCGCCGAGGTGGAGCGGAAGGTCATCAGGGGGAAGAGCTCGGCGTCGAAGAAGTCGCTGCCCAGCAGGTGGGCGTCACGGTCGGCGATGCCGGTGGTGACCGAGGCGATCTTGACGTCGATGGCGGCCGTCGAACGGGACGGGTCGGAGCCGTCGAGGTGGAGGGTGCCCTCGTGGTCGGCGAAGCTGCCGCGGACGTTGGTCACCATGGCGTGGCGCACGGTGAAGCCGATGCTGCTGTGGGCGGGGTCGATGACGTAGTCACCGGTGAGCGCGGCGAGCGCCGGGTCGACCGCGAGCGTGGCGACGGCCGAGCCCTGCTCCTGGACGGGGGCGGCGGCGGGGGCGGACGGGGTGCGGCGGGTGAAGAGACCCATGACTTCCTCCTCGGGAGTCCAGCAATTGGTTGAACTTTCAACAAGAGAGACGCTAGACCCATTCCGTTCAAATTTCAACTTCCTTGCGGTGTTCCGTGCTCGGATCCCCGTTTTTTGTCGGACCCCTACAAAGGCCGCCGGTTTGGACTGGGGGAGTCCATGCATGCTCCGCCGGTTCTGTCCGGGACGGACAGCGGACGGGGCCGGAGACTGTGTAGAACCGACGGAGGGTTTTGATGGCCACGCTTCGTAAGGTCGGTACATGACCGTTGTGGACCAGACTCCGAGCGAGCCGACGGACGCCCGCGGGCGCGTGGCCGAGCTTCACTCCCTCCGCGAGGAGGCCCGGCGCGGCCCCAGTGACCGGGCGACCGAAGCGCAGCACGCCAAGGGCAAGCTGACCGCACGCGAGCGCATCGCGCTCCTGCTCGACGAAGGTTCCTTCCGGGAGGTCGAGCAGCTGCGCCGGCACCGGGCGACCGGTTTCGGGCTGGAGGCGAAGAAGCCCTACACGGACGGTGTGATCACCGGGTGGGGAACGGTCGAGGGCCGGACG
>NZ_JBEZKZ010000094.1:0-25131 GCF_040651895.1 Streptomyces sp. NPDC048352 | reverse complement strand
CCCGCCCCCGAGTTAACGCCCCCGCCCCCCCGGGGCATCTTTTTTTTCTTACCAGCCACCCTGGGGGGGCGGGGCCGCCCGGGGGCCGCCCCCCCCGGGGCCCGGGCCCTTCGTGTCTCTGGCCGCCGCCACCGCCTACTGGCGGGGCAGCGGCTTGCCCGAGGTCGCGTCGACGACCTTGCGGTCACCGAGCGGCTGCTGGAGCGTCGCCGTCAGGGACATCTCCTGCGCGATCATGATGCAGGCCTGGTCCGGCTTGTTCGGGGTGTCCGTGATCTTCACCAGGACCGAAGCGCCCTCCTCCCGCGCCTCCAGGGTGTAGGTGCTGCACACCCCGCCCCAGAAGTTCACGGTCAGCGTCCGGTCGGCCTGCGCGTACGAGAACCCGGGCACGGTGTGCGACTTCGGGGGCGCCGGGGTGCCTGCGTCACCGGCCGCGGCCGGCTGGACCACCGTGCGGCCCGGCTTGCCCTGCGCGCCCGCCACCTCGAACAGCCAGGCCGGTACGAGACCCCGCCCGCCGTCCACCGACCCCGCGACCAGCCCCAGCGCGGCCCCCCGCACGCTCTCGGTCCGCGGCGGCTTCATCGGGCGCGGCTCCGGGTTGCACGGCAGGGTGTCCGTCGCCCCCGTCGGGGTGTCCGGGGTCAGCGGCACCGTGGTGGCGCAGCCGCCGGGCCCCGGGCCGGTGCCGTCGCCGCCGCCCTTGGCCGCCGCGTTGAGCCGCTCCAGGGCCTCGGCGGCCCCGACCACCGGCTGCTCGGCCGCCCGGACCGGCGGCTTCAGCTCGCCGCTGCCCGCCACCACCGCCGCGTCCGCCCCGACGCTGATCCTGCTGGACCAGCCCTGGGTCGGGAGCCCGCCCACCACCGGGTCGGCGCTCACCACCCGGACCGCGCCCTGGGTGAGGTGGGCGTCGACCTTGGCGTCGCCCTGCCCGGCGGCCGCCAGCACCGGGGCCGCGGCGGCCTTGGCGGCCTGCTCGGAGACCGGCTTCGCGGTGCCGTCGCCCTCCTGGGGGAGGGTGGCCGGGCCGCAGGTGTCCTTGCCGCGCACGCAGTCGTCCCCGCTGCCGCCGGTGCCGCCCGCCTGGAAGCGGGAGAAGCTCCAGGTGCCGGGCGCCTTGAGGGCCACCGTCAGCCGGGGCCCGGAACCGTCGGCGACCTCACCGGCCTGCCAGGCGTCGCCGACCAGCCGGGGCGCGCCGGCGATGCCGAGGGCCTTCGCGAGCCGGGCCACCTCGTCCGAGGTGACCTCCCCGGCCGCGGCGAAGGAAGGGGCGGTGGCCGGGCCCTCGGGCAGCTTCACGTCGGCCCGGTAGACCACCGGCCCGCCGTGCGGGTCCGGCTCCCCGGGGGCGATCCCGGGGCCCGAGGGGGACCCGGCCGCGCGCGGCGCGACGGCCGCGCTGTCACTCGTACGGGCGCGGCCGCCCGAGGCGTCGCCGTACGCCGTCGACGCCCAGTACGCCGTACCACCGCCGGCCAGCAGGACGGCGGCCGCGACCGAACCGATGGCCCAGGAGGGCCGCCGTCGTGTGGCGCGTGATGTGTCGGGTTGTTCGCTGGTCACCGCATCGCTCCTTAGCGTGTCCCGCCGTACGTGATGCGGGTGTGACGCAGCGGCCGCGAAACCGGTTCCCCTGCCGTCCTCGCTAGTCGCCGTAGGCGGCGGTGGCGGCGATCAGCCGGGCCGAGGCGGGCGGGACGCTCACGCCGTGGATCTGCGAGGGACCCACCCGGACCGGCCGGGACTCCCGTTCCACCGCCCAGTGCGGGGCCATGCGGGCGCAGTCGCCGAGCAGCCGTGCGAAGCCGGGCCGCGCGTCCGCGGCGTGGTCCGTGTACCCGAAACCATCGGTATAGGTCATGGGGGCACCGTATGGTGGCCATCCTGGGCGAAGGAAGTCCTACTACGGGGTAGTTTCTCCGGGTCGGAGCGGGTGCGCGGACCGGGTAGTTTTGAATGTCCCCCTCGCCGTCCTCCGCAGGAGCGTCCACGCCGTGCGCATCGCAGTCACCGGCTCCATCGCCACCGACCACCTCATGACCTTCCCGGGCCGCTTCGCCGACCAACTCGTCGCCGACCAGCTCCACACGGTCTCCCTCTCCTTCCTCGTCGACAACCTCGACGTCCGACGGGGCGGCGTCGGCCCGAACATCTGCTTCGGCATGGGACAGCTCGGCACCCGTCCGATCCTCGTCGGCGCGGCCGGCTCGGACTTCGACGAGTACCGCGCGTGGCTGGACCGGCACGGGGTCGACACCGAGTCCGTCCGGATCTCCGAGGTGCTGCACACCGCGCGCTTCGTCTGCACCACGGACGCCGACCACAACCAGATCGGCTCCTTCTACACGGGCGCGATGAGCGAGGCCCGGCAGATCGAGCTGAAGGCCGTCGCCGACCGGGTGGGCGGCCTGGACCTCGTCCTCATCGGCGCCGACGACCCCGAGGCGATGCTCCGCCACACGGAGGAGTGCCGCACGCGCGGCATCCCCTTCGCGGCGGACTTCTCGCAGCAGATCGCCCGGATGGACGGCGAGAACATCCGCACCCTGATGGAGGGCGCGACCTACCTCTTCTCGAACGAGTACGAGAAGGGCCTCATCGAGTCGAAGTCCGGCTGGACGGACGAGGAGATCCTCGCCAAGGTCGGCACCCGCGTCACCACCCTCGGCGCGCAGGGCGTGCGCATCGAGCGGGTCGGCCAGGAGCCGATCCAGGTCGGCTGCCCGGAGGAGACGGCGAAGGTCGACCCGACGGGCGTCGGCGACGCGTTCCGCGCGGGCTTCCTGACGGGTCTCGGCTGGGGCGTCGGCCTGGAGCGGGCCGCCCAGGTCGGCTGCATGCTGGCCACCCTCGTGATCGAGACCCTGGGCACCCAGGAGTACACCCTGGCCCGCGCCCACTTCATGGAGCGCTTCACCAAGGCGTACGGCGAAGAGGCCGCCGCGGAGGTCCGCGCGCACCTTTCCGCGGCCTGATCGCCGAACGGTTCCCGACGCGGCCCCCGCACCCTCCGGTGCGGGGGCCGCGCCCGTGGGTCAGGCCTCGCGCCGCACCCGGTAGGCCGTGCCGGCGGAGCGCGGGGTCTCGCCGAGGTAGGTGTGGCCGCGCATCGCGCACCACGCCGGGACGTCCAGGCGGGCCACCTCGTCGTCGGAGACGACGGTGACGGTTCCGCCGACCGGGACCGTGGTGATGGCCCGGGCCAGTTCGATCACCGGCTGCGGGCAGCGCAGCCCGAGCGCGTCGACCTCGACCGCGTCGGCCACCGGCGCCGCGGCGGCCGGCTCCGGGGCGCCGAGCTTCGCCCGGACCCCCGCCACCGTGCCCGGCAGTACCTCCAGGAAGCCGTTGACCTCGTCGGCGGAGGTCCCCCGCGGCAGGGAGACCCGTACGTTCCCCTCCGACAGCACCCCCATGGCCCGCAGCACGTGACTGGGGGTCAGCGTGGAGCTGGTGCAGGAGGAGCCCGAGGAGACGGAGTACCCCGCCCGGTCCAGCTCATGCAGCAGGGTCTCGCCGTCGGCGTACAGGCAGGAGAAGGTGACCAGGTGCGGCAGGCGCCGGTCGGCGTCCCCCACCACCTCCACGTCCGGGACCAGCCGGACCACCCGCCGCCGCAGCCGGTCCACCAGGATCCGCAGCCGGGCCGCCTCCGCGTCCGCGTCCGCCCGCACGGCGCGCAGCGAGGCCGCCGCCGCGACGATGGCGGGCAGGTTGGCGAAGCCGGCGGAGCGGCCCGACTCCCGTTCGTCGGCGGGGCCTTGGGCGGAGAAGCGGACCCCCTTGCGGACGGCGAGCAGGCCCACCCCCGGCGGCCCGCCCCACTTGTGGGCGCTGGCCGCGAGGACGGACCACGCGCCCTCCACCCGCCCCCAGCCCAGCGACTGGGCGGCGTCCACCAGCAGCGGCACCCCGGCGGCCCGGCAGACCTCGGCCACCTCGGCCACCGGCTGGACCGTGCCCACCTCGTGGTTGGCCGACTGGAGGCAGGCCAGAGCCGTGTCGGAGCCCAGCGCGGCCTCGTAACCGGCGGGCGTCACCGCGCCGAGCCGGTCCACCGCGACCTGCGTCACGGTGCCCCCGGCCGCCGCGTGCGCGTCCGCCGCGTGGAGTACGGAACTGTGCTCCACCGCCGACACGACCAGACGGCTCCCTACGCGCCGGCGCCCCGCGAGCACCCCCGCCATGCCCGTGTGAACCGCGTGCGTCCCCGAAGGAGTGAACACGAGCTCGTCGGCGCGGCATCCCACCGCCTCGGCCGTCGCCTCGCGCGCCGCGTCCAGCAGCAGCCGGGCGCGCCGCCCCTCCCGGTACAGCCGCGCGGGGTCCGCCCACCCCTCGTCGAGGGCGGCCTGCAGTGCCTGCCGGGCCACGGGGTGGAGGGGAGCGGCGGACGCGGTGTCGAAGTAGGGCATCCGGCCACGGTAGAGGGTGCCCCCGCGAGAGGCCGGGCCCCGCCCCGCCGCAGCCGCTTCAGGGGCCGTCAGATGCCGCCCCGAGCCCGTCGTTCAGGGCCGGGCGGGCCGTCCCCCGGACGGCGGATCCATCCCTTCGGGGGCAGTAGCGGCGCGTTGGGCACCCTCCCCGCGCGACCCCAAATAGCGTCCAGTAGGGTTTGGTCCGCATAAACATCCAAACCCCTGCCTGCGTCAGGGCCGGCGACCGACCCGAACACGGCCGCGGCCGGCCGCGCGGGCCGAGACTCTCGGGAAGGCGCTACGTGAGTCCCTACGGCTCCGACCGCTCGCCGCGGCGCCCGATGCGGCGGAAGCTGCTGCAGGCGCTGACTGCGGGCGTGGTCCTGGCGACCGCCACTGGTTGCTCGTACACCTGGAAAGACTTCCCCCGCCTCGGAATGCCCACCCCGGTCACGGAGGAGGCGCCTCGCATCCTCTCCCTGTGGCAGGGATCCTGGGCGGCCGCTCTCATCACGGGCATCCTGGTGTGGGGCCTGATCATGTGGAGCGTCATCTTCCACCGGCGTAGCCGGACGAAGATCGAGGTCCCCGCGCAGACCCGGTACAACATGCCCATCGAGGCGCTGTACACCGTGGTCCCGCTGATCATCGTCTCCGTGCTCTTCTACTTCACCGCGCGTGACGAGTCGAAGCTGCTCTCCCTCTCCGCCAAGCCGGCGCACACGGTCAACGTGATCGGCTTCCAGTGGAGCTGGGGCTTCAACTACGTGGAGAACGTCGACGGCGACGGCGCGACCCCGAAGGCGGGTGCGGCTCCGAAGGAGCTCGCCTCCCTGCCGGACCGCTTCGTCAAGGACTTCCCCGCGGGCGCCGAAGGCGTCTACGACAAGGGCGTCCCCGGCGACCGGAACCCGGACAACAACAACCCGGGGCCGACCCTCTACCTGCCCAAGGGCGAGAAGGTCCGCTTCATCCTGTCGTCGAACGACGTCATCCACTCCTTCTGGGTGGTGCCCTTCCTGTTCAAGCAGGACGTGATCCCCGGCCACACCAATGTCTTCGAGGTCACCCCGACCCAGGAAGGCACCTTCAAGGGCAAGTGTGCCGAGCTCTGCGGTGTCGACCACTCCCGCATGCTCTTCAACGTGAAGGTCGTCTCCCCGGCGGAGTACAAGGCGCACCTCAAGGAGCTGGCGGAGAAGGGTCAGACCGGCTTCCTGCCGGCCGGCATCAAGCAGACTGACCCGGCCCGGAATGCGGAAGTGAACAAACTGTGAGCATCCTCAACGAATCCCAGGGTGCCGCCGCAGCCGACTCGTACGAGAACGAGCTGCCGGTACGGCGCAAGCAGCCGGGCAACGTGGTCGTGAAGTGGCTCACCACCACCGACCACAAGACCATCGGCACGATGTACCTGGTCACGTCGTTCGTGTTCTTCCTGATCGGCGGTCTCCTGGCGCTCTTCATGCGCGCCGAGCTGGCCCGTCCGGGCACGCAGATCATGTCGAACGAGCAGTTCAACCAGGCGTTCACCATGCATGGCACGATCATGCTGCTGATGTTCGCGACGCCGCTGTTCGCGGGCTTCGCGAACTGGATCATGCCGCTGCAGATCGGCGCGCCCGACGTGGCGTTCCCGCGGCTGAACATGTTCGCGTACTGGCTGTACCTCTTCGGCTCGACCATCGCGGTGGCCGGCTTCGTCACCCCCTCGGGTGCCGCCGACTTCGGCTGGTTCGCCTACTCCCCGCTGTCGGACGCCGTCCGCTCGCCGGGCATCGGCGCCGACATGTGGATCATGGGTCTGGCCTTCTCCGGCTTCGGCACGATCCTCGGCTCGGTCAACTTCATCACCACGATCATCTGCATGCGCGCTCCGGGCATGACGATGTTCCGCATGCCGATCTTCACCTGGAACGTGCTGCTGACCGGTGTCCTGGTCCTGCTCGCCTTCCCGGTCCTGGCCGCCGCGCTCTTCGCGCTGGAGGCCGACCGCAAGTTCGGTGCGCACGTCTTCGACGCGGCCAACGGCGGCGCCTTGCTGTGGCAACACCTCTTCTGGTTCTTCGGACACCCAGAGGTGTACATCATCGCGCTGCCGTTCTTCGGAATCGTCTCCGAGATCATCCCGGTCTTCTCGCGCAAGCCGATGTTCGGTTACATCGGCCTGATCGCCGCGACGATCGCGATCGCCGGCCTCTCGGTGACCGTGTGGGCCCACCACATGTACGTCACCGGCGGTGTGCTCCTGCCGTTCTTCTCCTTCATGACCTTCCTGATCGCGGTACCGACCGGTGTGAAGTTCTTCAACTGGATCGGCACCATGTGGAAGGGCTCGCTGTCCTTCGAGACCCCGATGCTCTGGACGATCGGCTTCCTGGTCACCTTCACCTTCGGTGGTCTGACCGGCGTCATCCTGGCCTCGCCCCCGATGGACTTCCACGTCTCCGACTCGTACTTCGTCGTCGCGCACTTCCACTACGTCGTCTTCGGCACCGTGGTGTTCGCGATGTTCGCCGGCTTCCACTTCTGGTGGCCGAAGTTCACGGGCAAGATGCTGGACGAGCGCCTCGGCAAGATCACCTTCTGGACGCTGTTCATCGGCTTCCACGGCACGTTCCTCGTGCAGCACTGGCTGGGTGCCGAGGGCATGCCGCGCCGTTACGCGGACTACCTCGCGGCCGACGGCTTCACCGCGCTGAACACGGTCTCCACGATCAGCTCGTTCCTGCTCGGCATGTCGATGCTGCCCTTCATGTACAACGTCTGGAAGACGGCGAAGTACGGCAAGAAGATCGAGGTCGACGACCCGTGGGGCTACGGCCGTTCGCTCGAGTGGGCGACGTCCTGCCCGCCGCCGCGGCACAACTTCCTCACCCTGCCGCGCATCCGCAGTGAATCGCCGGCGTTCGACCTGCACCACCCGGAGATCGCGGCCCTCGACCACCTCGAGGACCACACCGCCGGCGGCACCAAGGCGCTCACCGGCGACAAGGAGGCCGGCAAGTGAAGATCCAGGGCAAGATGTTCCTCTGGCTCTCCTTCTTCATCCTGATCATGACCGTCGTGTACGGCGTGTGGTCGAAGGAGCCCGTCGGAACCACCGCTCTCGCGCTGGCCTTCGGCCTGAGCGCCATGATCGGCTACTACCTGGCCTTCACGGCCAAGCGCGTGGACGAGATGGCCCAGGACAACCTGGAGGCCGACGTCGCCGACGAGGCGGGCGAGCTGGGGTTCTTCTCCCCGCACAGCTGGCAGCCGCTCTCGCTGGCGATCGGTGGCGCGCTCGCGTTCATGGGCGTCGTCTTCGGCTGGTGGCTCATGTACTTCTCCGCCCCCATCATCCTGATCGGCCTGTGGGGCTGGGTGTACGAGTACTACCGCGGTGAGAACCAGAACCAGTAGCAGTAGGCACCACACCGCGGCCCGCCGCGGTGCCTGAGGGGCCCGGACACCTTTTCGGAGGAGTCCGGGCCCCTCGTTTGCAGTCACCCCGCGCGCCGGATTTGTCATATCTTCATAGCGTTGGGCGCATGAAACAGTCACCGCGTCTTTGGACGGTACTCAGCTGCTCCCTGCTGGTCGCGTCCCTCGGGGCCGGCGCCACCGCATGCGGGTCCGGCGACAAGAACCCGCTGTCCGCCCGCCCGTACGACGCGGGCGATCAGGTCGCCTTCAACCAGGCCACCGGCGGACGCCCCGCCGACCCCGACAAGCCGCTCGAGATCACCGCCAAGGGAGCCGAGGCGCGGATCACCGACGTGGCGGCCGTGGACACCCACGGACGGCGCCTGGCGGGCGAACTCTCCGCCAAGGGCGACCGCTGGCACAGCACCGCCCCGATGGCCGCCGGCGTGCACTACACGGTCACCGTCAGCACGGAGGACCAGCGCGGGGCCCCGGGGCAGCGCACGCTGACCTTCGAGACCACCCCGGCCAAGAAGGTCCTCAAGGTCGAGTTCGGCCCGGACGAGGGCAAGTACGGCGTCGGACAGCCCCTCACGGCCGAACTCAACGAACCCGTGAAGGACAAGGCCGCCCGCGCCGTCGTCGAACGGGGCCTCGTCGTCGACGCGCCGCCCGGAGTCGAGGGCGCCTGGCACTGGGTCGACGACAAGAACCTGCACTACCGCCCGAAGGACTACTGGCCCGCCCACACCACCGTCTCCGTACGGAGCAACCTGGAGGGCATCAGGATCTCCGACGAGCTCCACGGGGCCGCGTCCAAGCCGCTGAAGCTGGAGATCGGCGACCGGGTCGAGGTCACCACCGACGCCGCCGCGCACTACCTCACGTTCGAGCGCAACGGGGAAGTGATCAACACCATCCCGGTGACCACCGGCAAGCCCGGCTTCTCCACCCGCAACGGGGTCAAGGTGGTGCTCGGCAAGCAGTACTTCGTCCAGATGCGCGGCGACACCGTCGGCATCGGCGGCAGCGAGTACTACAACCTGCCCGTCTACTACGCCACCCGGGTGACGTGGAGCGGCGAGTACGTGCACGCCGCGCCGTGGTCCGTCGGCTCCCAGGGCTACGAGAACGTCAGCCACGGCTGCACCGGCATGAGCACCGGCAACGCCGCCTGGTTCTACGAGAACATCACCGAGGGCGACATCGTCAAGGTGATCAACAGCATCGGCGACGACATGGACACCTTCGGCAACGGCTTCGGCGACTGGAACATGGAGTGGAAGGAGTGGCGCGAGGGCAGCGCCCTCCTGAAGGGCACCCAGGAGGGCCGCAGCGCCATCGACCAGGCGCGGCTGCGCCCCACCGTCTGAGAGCCCCGCAGAAGGCCGTACGGGCCCGCGGGCGGCCCCTGGGCCGGCCCGCGGGCCCCCGCGCACACCCCGGGCGCCCCGGGCGCCCCGGGCGCCCCCCGCGCCTCAGGCGTCCAGCGACAGCCGCGCGCGCAGCAGCCCCGCCAGGGCCCCGGGGAACTCCACCGGGTCCACCGGAAGGGTGACCGCCGCGTCCGCGCGGCTCCACGTGGCCAGCCAGGCGTCCTGGGGCCGCCCCATCAGCAGCAGCACCGGCGGACACCGGAAGATCTCGTCCTTGATCTGCCGGCACACGCCCATGCCCCCGGCCGGGACCGCCTCGCCGTCCAGCACGCACACGTCGATGCCGCCCGCGTCCAGTTCCTTGAGGACCGCCGGAAGCGTGGCGCACTCCAGGAACTCCACCGGGGGCAGGTCAGCTGCGGGCCTGCGCCCGGCTGCCAGCCGCACCTGCTCCCGGGTGCCCGCGTCGTCGCTGTAGACCAGAACCCGCGCAGTCGCCCGCATTTCGTCCTCCACGTGGCCGTGAATCACGCTGATGATGCGCGGGATGCTACTCCGTCCGACCGGCTGTCAACATCGGTTCCGCCGCCCTCGCGACCGGTCCTCTGATGGGCCGTTCGGGCCTTGCACACCCCCCTGACACTCCGAACGGCACCCCCCGGGGTGAGGGCGGGATAAGCGACCGACATAATGTCGGTCGTGGCGACAGCAACGACAGTAGATACCGGGCACGCGCACCCGACGGTCAACCGGCCGAACCTCGTCAGCGTCGGAACCATCATCTGGTTGAGTTCCGAGCTGATGTTCTTCGCGGCCCTCTTCGCGATGTACTTCACCCTGCGATCCGTGACGGGCGCCGAGTTCTGGGCGGAGAAGGCCTCGGCCTTGAACCTGCCCTTCTCGGCGACGAACACCACGATCCTGGTGCTCTCCTCGCTCACCTGCCAGCTCGGCGTATTCGCCGCCGAGCGCGGTGACGTGAAGAAGCTCAGGTCGTGGTTCATCATCACGTTCGTCATGGGTGCGATCTTCATTGGCGGCCAGGTGTTCGAGTACACCGAGCTGGTCAAGCACGAGGGTCTGAGCCTCTCGTCCGACCCGTACGGCACGGTGTTCTACCTGACCACCGGCTTCCACGGTCTGCACGTGACGGGCGGTCTCATCGCCTTCCTGCTGGTCCTCGGCCGGACGTACGCGGCCAAGAGGTTCACCCACGAACAGGCCACGTCGGCCATCGTCGTGTCCTACTACTGGCACTTCGTCGATGTCGTCTGGATCGGCCTCTTCGCGACGATCTACCTGATCAAGTAGCGAACACGTCGCCGGGCCCCGCCCGGCACCATCCAGAAACACCGACGCAGAAGATCCTGACACCGGGGTAATCCGTGAAAAAGCTCTCCGCACGACGACGCCATCCGCTGGCGGCGGTCGTCGTTCTACTCTTCGCGCTGGCGGTCACGGGGGGGCTGTACGCTGCCTTCGCGCCCGCTGGCAAGGCGCAGGCCGATGAAACCGCCCAGTCCCTCGCCATCGAGGAGGGCAAGAAGCTGTACGCCGTGGGCTGCGCAAGCTGCCACGGTACCGGCGGTCAGGGTTCCACTGACGGCCCCAGCCTGGTCGGCGTCGGCTCCGCGGCCGTCGACTTCCAGGTGAGCACGGGCCGCATGCCCGCCCAGCAGCCCGGCGCCCAGGTGCCGAAGAAGCCGAGGATCTACTCGCAGGCCCAGATCGACCAGCTGGCGGCGTACATCGCGTCGCTCGGCGCCGGTCCGATCACGCCGGCCGAGAAGCAGTACGACCCGGCTGGTGCCGACATCGCCGCCGGTGGTGAGCTGTTCCGCAACAACTGCGCGCAGTGCCACAACTTCACCGGCGAGGGCGGCGCGCTGACGCTCGGCAAGTACGCCCCGAACCTCGAGGACGTCGAGCCGAAGCACATCTACGAGGCCATGCTCACCGGCCCGCAGAACATGCCCTCCTTCCCCGACAGCACCATGCCGGAGAAGCAGAAGAAGGACATCATCGCGTACCTCCAGAACGTGAACGGCGAGAAGTCGGTCAGCCCTGGCGGCCTGAAGCTCGGTGGCCTCGGCCCCGTCTCCGAGGGTCTGTTCGGCTGGATCTTCGGTCTGGGTGCGCTGATCGCTGTCGCCGTCTGGGTCGCGGCCCACACCGCTAAGGCCAAGAAGTCATGAGTAGCCAAGACATTCCCGAAGACAAGCACCTGCCGAGCGAGCAGGGCGACGCGCACCACGGTGCCGTAGCGGTCGCGGACGACCCGTTCGCCGACCCCGGCCTCCCGGTCCACAAGCCGCGCATCCAGGACATCGACGAGCGGGCCGCCAGGCGGTCCGAGCGCACGGTGGCGATGCTGTTCACGCTGTCGATGCTGGCCACGATCGGCTTCATCGCCGCGTACGTGGCCATCCCGGTGGAGAAGATCGTCTACATCTTCCCCGTCGGGAAGGTCAGCGCGCTGAACTTCTCGCTCGGCCTGACGCTCGGCCTGGCCCTGTTCTGCATCGGCGCCGGCGCGGTCCACTGGGCCCGCACGCTGATGTCGGACGTCGAGGTCGCCGACGAGCGCCACGAGATCGCCGCCTCCCCGGAGGTCAAGGCGAAGGTCATGCAGGACTTCGCCGACGGTGCGAACGAGTCCGGCATCGCCCGCCGTCCGCTGATCCGCAACACGATGCTCGGCGCGCTGGCCCTGGTGCCGCTCGCCGGAGTGGTGCTGCTGCGCGACCTGGGCCCCCTGCCCGAGGACAAGCTGCGCAAGACCCTGTGGTCCAAGGGCAAGCTGCTCATCAACCAGAACACGATGGAGCCGCTGCGTCCCGAGGACGTCCTGGTCGGTTCGCTGACCTTCGCCATGCCGGAAGGCCTGGAGGAGGACCAGCACGACTTCCAGGTCCAGATCGCCAAGGCCGCCCTGATGATCGTCCGCATCCAGCCGGAGGACATCAAGGACAAGCGGGAGCTGGAGTGGTCCCACGACGGCATCGTGGCCTTCTCCAAGATCTGCACCCACGTCGGCTGCCCGATCAGCCTGTACGAGCAGCAGACGCACCACGTGCTCTGCCCGTGCCACCAGTCCACCTTCGACCTCTCCGACGGCGCCCGTGTCATCTTCGGCCCGGCCGGTCACGCGCTTCCGCAGCTGCGGATCGGCGTGAATGACGAAGGCTTCCTCGAGGCGCACGGCGACTTCGAAGAGCCCGTCGGTCCTGCATTCTGGGAGCGCGGATGAGCACCTCCACGAACACCTCGGCCACCGGGGCGTCGCGCAACGCGTCGCGCGGTGAGCGCGTAGCCGACTGGGCGGACGGCCGCCTGGGCATCTACGGCCTCGCCAAGGCGAACATGCGCAAGATCTTCCCGGACCACTGGTCCTTCATGCTGGGCGAGATCTGCCTCTACAGCTTCATCATCATCATCCTCACGGGTGTGTACCTGACGCTGTTCTTCCACCCGAGCATGAACGAGGTCGTGTACCACGGCTCGTACGTGCCGATGCAGGGCGTCATGATGTCCGAGGCCTTCGCCTCGACCCTGGACATCAGCTTCGACGTCCGCGGCGGTCTGCTGATCCGCCAGATCCACCACTGGGCCGCGCTGATCTTCGTCGCGGCGATGGTCGTGCACATGATGCGCGTCTTCTTCACCGGCGCGTTCCGCAAGCCGCGTGAGATCAACTGGATCTTCGGCTTCCTGCTGCTGGTCCTCGGCATGTTCACCGGCTTCACCGGTTACTCGCTGCCGGACGACCTGCTCTCGGGCACCGGTGTCCGCTTCATGCAGGGCGCCATCCTCTCCGTCCCGGTCGTCGGCACCTACCTGTCGATGTTCCTCTTCGGCGGGGAGTTCCCGGGCGGCGACTTCGTCGCGCGGTTCTACTCGGTGCACATCCTGCTGCTGCCCGGCATCATGATGGGCCTGCTGGTCGCGCACCTGATCCTGGTGTTCTTCCACAAGCACACCCAGTTCGCCGGCCCCGGCAAGACGAACAGCAACGTCGTCGGCATGCCGCTGCTGCCCGTCTACATGGCCAAGGCCGGAGGCTTCTTCTTCCTGGTCTTCGGTGTCATCGCGGCCGTCGCGGCGATCGCCTCGATCAACCCGATCTGGGCGCTCGGCCCGTACCGCCCGGACCACGTGTCCACCGGTGCGCAGCCCGACTGGTACATGGGTATGCCGGAAGGCCTCATCCGTGCCATGCCCGGCTGGGAGATCAACCTGTGGGGCCACACGCTCGTCCTGGGCGTGTTCATCCCGCTGCTGCTCTTCCCGCTGGTCCTCGGCGCGATCGCCGTCTGGCCGTTCATCGAGTCCTGGGTCACCGGCGACAAGCGCGAGCACCACATCCTGGACCGCCCGCGCAACGTCCCGACCCGTACGGCCTTCGGTGTCGCCTGGATCGCGGAGTACATCGTGCTCCTCATCGGCGGCGGCAACGACATGTTCGCCCAGTACTTCCACCTGTCGATCAACTCGATCACGTGGTTCGTCCGGATCGGCTTCTTCGTCGTCCCGGTCCTGGCCTTCATCGCCACCAAGCGGATCTGCCTCGGCCTCCAGCGCCGGGACCACGACAAGGTGCTGCACGGTCGCGAGACCGGCATCATCAAGCGCCTGCCGCACGGTGAGTTCGTCGAGGTCCACGAGCCGCTGTCGCAGGCCAAGCTGCACACGCTCACCGCGCACGAGCAGTACCGGCCCGTCGAGATCGGCCCCACGGTCGACGAGAACGGTGTCGAGCGCAAGGTGACGCGCGGCGAGAAGCTGCGCGCGAAGCTCAGCAAGGGCTTCTACGCGGAGAACAACCAGATTCCGAAGCCCACGGTGGAGGAGTACAAGGAGATCCAGGCCGGCCACGGCCACCACTGATCTCCGGTCCGACCGCTTGAGGGACCGGCTCCGGCCGGTCCCCGTGTCGCCACGGCAAGAGCCCCGTCCAGTGTCTGGACGGGGCTCTTTGCCGCCTCCGGGGCTGGATAGGCTGTGATCGTCCCCATGGGACGTGCGACCCCGACGAAGCAGCAGGAGCTGACCATGAACGTTGCGACCCCGGCAGGCGGCGACAGCGTGGCGGCCCGCGGCTGGCCGGGCATCCTGGAGGCCCTGCTCAACCGCCAGGACCTCGCCACCGACGACACCGCCTGGGCGATGGAGCGGATCATGCGCGGCGAGGCCACCGACGCGCAGATCGCGGGCTTCGCGGTGGCCCTCCGGGCCAAGGGCGAGACCGTGGAGGAGTACACGGGCCTGGTCCGCACGATGTACGCCCACGCCAACCTGATCGAGGTGCCCGGACGGACCCTGGACATCGTCGGCACCGGCGGTGACGGCGCCAAGACGGTCAACATCTCGACCATGTCCGCCGTCGTGGCGGCCGGCGCGGGCGCCAAGGTCGTCAAGCACGGCAACCGGGCCGCGTCCTCCGCCAGCGGCTCCTCCGACGTCCTGGAGAAGCTCGGCGTCAACCTCGGCCTGACCCCGGAGCGGGTGGCGCAGGTCGCGGAGGAGGCCGGAATCACCTTCTGCGCCGCGGTGGTCTTCCACCCGGCCCTGCGGTACGCCGCCTCCGCGCGACGGGACCTCGGGGTGCGCACCGCGTTCAACGGCCTCGGCCCGCTCACCAACCCCGCCCGGGTCACGGCCCAGGCGGTCGGGGTGGCGGACGCGCGGCTGGCCCCGATCATGGCGGGGGTGCTCGCCGAGCGGAACACCTCCGCGCTGGTCTTCCGCGGCGACGACGGCCTGGACGAGCTGACCACCACCGGGACCTCCCGGGTGTGGTGGGTGCGCGAGGGCCGGATCACGGAGCACGCCTTCGACCCGCGTGACGTGGGCATCGCGACGGTCGACATCTCTGCCCTGCGCGGCGGGGACCCGTCGTACAACGCCGACGTCGCCCGCCGCCTGCTGGCCGGCGAGACCGGCCCGGTGCGCGACGCGGTGCTGCTGAACTCCGCGGCCGCCCTGGTGGCCCTGGACCCGGGCACCGGCTCGCTGGAGGAGCAGCTGACGGCGGGCATCGCCCGCGCGGCGGACGCGATCGACTCGGGTGCGGCCCGGGCCGCGCTGGAGCGCTGGGTGGCGGCCACCAACGCCTGACCCCTCCGCACCGAAGACCCCGGTCCACATCGTGGACCGGGGTCTTGCGCGCGGAGGATCATGTGGCAGGATGCTCCCCAAGGTCACGAGTGACAGCGTTTTGGCCCCGGCTTGCTGTCCGGCAACCCTCCTTCCGTGGCGGGGTGCCCCGGGTGATGACCAGGTCGTAGGCAGAAAGGCCTACGGCAAGCGCGGATCCCTCGACACCAGGGGTCCTGGTCTCTCGAGGAGCGTTTTCCGTGAGCAAGCGAATGCGATAGGGCGACTCCGCCCCTTCTTCACCCCCCGGACCAGGGCCACTTCCGTGCACCCCCGTTCGTTCCGGGGCCCTCCCGTACCCCTCCGGTCGGCCGCCGAGCCGTACCCGCGTACGGGCACACCGAAGCCATTCAGCCCTGCCTGCCGGGAGATACCGCCATGTCCGCATCCCTGAACGCCGCCGCTGCCGCCACCGCCACCGCCACCGACCCCGCCTGTGACGCGCCTCTGCCGGTCCTCGGCCGCGACGTCACCGTGCCGCTCGTCACCGGCGGTGAGGTCACCTACGCCGCCCTCGACTACGCGGCCAGCGCCCCCGCGCTCCAGCGGGTCTGGGACGACGTCGCCGCGTACGCCCCGTACTACGGCAGCGTCCACCGTGGCGCCGGCTACCTCTCGCAGCTGTCCACCGACCTCTTCGAGCAGAGCCGGACCACCGTCGCCGACTTCCTCGACTGCCGCCCCGGCGACCAGGTGGTCTTCACCCGGTCCACCACCGACTCCCTCAACCTGCTCGCCGCCGCGCTCCCCGCCGACTGCCAGGTCTTCGTCTTCGAGACCGAGCACCACGCCTCGCTGCTGCCCTGGGGCGACGCCCGGGTCACCTACCTCAACGCCCCCCGCACGCCCGGCGAGGCCGTCGCCACCCTGGAACGTGCGCTCGCCGACCGCGACCCGTACGGGCCGGCGCTGGTCTGCGTCACCGGCGCCTCCAACGTCACCGGCGAGCTGTGGCCGGTCCGGGAGCTGGCCGCCGCCGCGCACGCCCACGGCGCCCGGATCGTCCTGGACGCCGCCCAGCTGGCCCCCCACCACCCCGTCTCCGTACGGGAGCTGGACGTGGACTGGGTCGCCTTCTCCGGGCACAAGCTGTACGCGCCCTTCGGCTCGGGCGTGCTCGCCGGCCGCGCCGACTGGCTCCAGGAGGCGGAGCCGTACCTCGCCGGCGGCGGCGCCTCCCGCAAGGTCGCCCGCCGCGAGGACGGCGGCGTGGACGTCGAGTGGCACACCACCGCCGCCCGCCACGAGGCCGGATCCCCGAACGTCATCGGGGTCTACTCCATCGCCTCCGCCTGCCGCGCCCTGACCGAGGCCGGCTTCGACGCCCTCGTCGCCCGCGAGCGCCACCTCATCGCCAAGGTCCGCGAGGGCCTGGCCGGGGTCCCCGCCGTGCGCGTGCTGTCCCTGTTCGGGGACGACGCCCCGCGCGTCGGCGTCATCTCCTTCGTCGTCGACGGCTGGAACAGCTCGCACTTCGCGGCCGCGCTGTCCGCCGAGTACGGGATCGGCGTGCGCGACGGACTGTTCTGCGCCCACCCGCTGGTGCGGACCCTGCTCGGCAGCGAGCCGCAGGCCCAGGGGGAGTGCGGGGCGCCGGAGGCGGCGCCGGGGGAGCGGTCGCTGAACGCGATCCGGGTCAGCTTCGGGGCCGGCACCCCGGACGAGCACGTGGAGCGCTTCGTGCGCGCGGTACGGGAACTCGTCGCGGACGGCGCCAAGTGGCAGTACCGCACGGAGGAGGGCCGCTGCGTCCCGGCGGTGTAGCGCGGGCGCCGGCGCGGCGGCCGCCCCGCACCGCCGTGCGGGGCACGGGCCGGTCCCGGAGCGGGGCTACGCGTCGAGGCCGATGGCGAAGGCGGCTTCCAGGTCGTGCTGGGAGTACGTGCGGAACGCCACGTGGGTGTCCGTCGCCTCGACGCCCGGGATCTTGCTGATGCGGCCCGGGATGATGTCCGCGAGGTTCTCGTGGCGGGCGACGCGGACCAGGGCGATCAGGTCGTACGTGCCGGTGACGGAGTAGACCTCGCTGACGCTGTCCAGCTGGGCGATGGACTCGGCGATCTCGGGGATGCGGTCCACGCTGGTCTTGATGAGCACGATCGCGGTGATCACGGTTGGCTGTCTCCCTCGCCGGCAGTCACTGGTCTCCTCACTCTAGTCGCCCGGCGATAGCGTCCCCAGGCGTAGAGGAAGCCCAGCGAGAAGCCCACCACATGGGCCAGGTAGGCCACTCCGGGACCGCTTCCCGCCCGGTGCGCCGCCAGCCACTGGAGGCCGAACCAGAACACCAGCACGATCCAGGCCGGGAAGCGCAGCGGCAGGAAGAACAGGAACGGGAACAGGCTGGTCACCCGGGCGCGTGGGAAGAGGCACAGGAAGGCCCCGAGCGCCGCCGAGATCGCCCCCGACGCCCCGACCAGGGTCTGGTCCGAGGCCGCGTTGGCCGCCGCGTAGGCCGCGAGCGCCAGGTATCCCGTACAGACGTAGAAGACGAGGAAGGGCGCCCGGCCCATGCGCTCTTCCGTCATGGTGCCGAAGACGTAGAGGAACAGCATGTTCCCGAGCAGGTGCAGCCAGCTGCCGTGCACGAAGAGCGCCGTGAGCGGCGTCAGCAGCGGGCGCACCGCGCCCGAGAACAGCTCGTCCGGGACGACGCCCCAGTGCCGGAAGTACGCCGTGCCCGTCGAGACCAGCCGCTCGCCCGTCCCGTAGTCCGGGTTCAGGCCGGAAGCCGGGCCGATGACGAACACCACGCAGCAGCCGGCGATCAGCGCGTACGTCACCACGGGGCCCCGGGCGGCCTCGCACAGGGTCCGCCACTTTACGATCATGCGACAGAGCATGACGCAGACGCACCCGCCTGAGGGTGGTGCCAGGCCGTAGGGTTACGTGCTGCGGTCCGCCGACCGCGCCGTACCGCTTTAATTGAATGAGCTACGAAGGAGAGAGCGGCCTGATGACGGTTCCCCTGCCGACCGACACCACCCGGTGGCGCTGCACCCTGTGCGGCAACCTCACGCGGTTCGATGTCACCCGATCGTCGAAGGTCGTGGAGTACGTCCACCTCGATCTCGCCGGGGAGCCCAAGGTCGAGGAGCGCGAGGTGGTCAGTGAGACCATCGAGTCGGTCCGCTGCCGCTGGTGCAACGCGGTGGACCAGATCGAGCTCGTGGACAGGCCGGGCACCGACTCCTGACGGAGCCGGGCCCACAGTAGATCACGGTAGGGGTGACGGAGAGTGGAGCCAGCAAGCGGCGCGAGGCCGGCCGACGCGGCCGGTGACGCCGCGGAGGTCCTCGACCGCCCGCTGCCTGAAGGCGTGCGGCGCCGGGTCGTCGCGATCGTCTCGGACGCCTTCGGCGGTCTGACGGTCGCGGACCTCCCGGCGCAGCTGCGCCAGTACGCCCGTTTCACCCCGACCCGGCGCGCCAAGTTCGCGGGCACCGCGATGGCCGCCGCGGTGGAGACCGACGGGGTCTTCCGCAGCCGGATCGCGGAGAAGCTGCGCGAGGCGCAGCCGGAGCTGGCCGGGGCCCTGGAGGCCGGGGCCCCTCCCGCCGCCGCCGACCCGCTGGACGTCGCCGCGGCGGCGTACGTGCTGCGCCCGGCCGGCTGGGTGAAGCTGGTGGCCGCCGCCGGCGAGGAGGCGCAGCGCGCCGACGCCGAGCGGGTCGGTGACGAAACCCGGCGGGAGCTGGAACGGCTGCGCGAGGAGCTGGCGCAGCTGAAGGAGGCCCAGCGGACCGGCGGCGACCAGGTGCGCGCCGAGCTGGAGGCCGCCCGCAAGGAAGCGGAATCGCTTCAGCGCAAGCTGCGCAGCGCCTTGAGCGACGTCAAGCGGGGTGAGGCGGCGCTGCGCAAGGTGGGCGCCGAGATCGACGGGATCCGCGGTGAGGCGGCCGCGCAGGTGGCCGCCGCCGAGACCGAGACCCGGCGCCTCAAGGCCCGTCTCGCGGAGGTGGAGTCGGCGCTGGAGACCTCGCGCCGGGCCGCCCGGGAGGGGCGCAGCACCGAGGACATGCGGCTGCGGCTGCTGCTGGACACCGTGCTGGACGCGGCGGCGGGGCTGCGGCGCGAGCTGGCGCTGCCGCCGGTCTCGACCCGGCCGGCCGACACGGTGGAGGCGGTGGAGCCGGGCCGGATGACCCCGAAGGACATCGCGGCGCGCGCTCTTTCGGAGACCGATCCGGCCCTGCTGGACCAGCTGTTGGCGCTTCCCCAGGCGCACCTGGTGGTCGACGGCTACAACGTGACGAAGACCGGCTATCCGACGATGCCGCTGGAGAAGCAGCGGCTGCGGCTGCTGGGCGGGCTGTCGATGCTGGCCGCGCAGACGGGCGCCGAGATGACGTGCGTCTTCGACGGCGCGGAGCTGGCGGCGCCGGTGCTGCTGGCACCGCCGCGCGGGGTGCGGGTGCTGTTCTCCAAGGCGGGCGTGACGGCCGACGAGTTGATCCGCCAGCTGGTGCGGGCCGAGCCGCCCGGCCGGCCGGTGGTCGTGGTCTCCACCGACCGTGAGGTGGCCGACGGGGTCGCGAAGGCCGGAGCCCGGCCGGTGGCGTCCGCATTGCTGCTCAAGCGGCTTTCGCGCGTTTCGTAACTACTGGGCCCGATGTCGGGATTGACGGTGCAAGCGGAAGACGCACCGTCAGCCCCTCGGCACGCAGCGTGGGCCGACGGTAAAAGAAGCGGAACGGCTGCGGATTTTTGCTGCCGGGGATTTGAAGTGATCAGAGGCGGGTCACTAGGGTCTGCTCAAACCTCCGTGCGGTAGGTCACCCATTCGGGTACGGGCGGAGGTGCCGCCGAACGTGCCCGTTCGTCTTCGGCGGCTCTAGGAAGAAGGAGCTCGCCCCCGTGGCGTCCCACCGTCGACCCAAGCAGCCGACCCGCACGCGCGTGACCGTGCTCACCGCCACCGCCGCCGCGGCGGTCGCCCTCTCCTCGCAGTCCGCCGTGGCCGCGCCGGACAAGCCGAACAAGGACGAGGTCAAGGCCAAGGTCGACGCCCTCTACGAGGAGGCCGAGCAGGCCACCGAGAAGTTCAACGGGGCCCGCGAGCACCAGGAGAAGCTGGAGAAGGAGATCGCCCAGCTCCAGGACGCGGTGGCCCGTGACCAGGGCGGGCTCAACGACCTGCGCAACACCCTCGGTTCGATGGCCACCGCCCAGTACCGCGGCGGCGGCATCGACCCGTCCGTGGCGCTGCTGCTCTCCGGGGACCCGGAGTCCTACCTCGACAAGGCCTCCACCCTCCAGCAGTTGAGCGGCAGGCAGCTCCAGGCGATAGCCGAGATCCAGGCCAAGCAGCGCGCCCTCGCGCAGCAGCGCCAGGAGGCCACCGGCAAGCTCGCCGACCTCGACGCCACCCGCAAGGAGCTCGGCGAGAAGAAGAAGGCCGCCCAGGACAAGCTCGCCGAGGCCCAGGCACTCCTCAACACGCTGACCGCGCAGGAGCGCAGCCAGCTCAAGGACGAGGAGGCGCAGCAGAGCAAGGCCGGCCGCACCGCCGGTGAGGGCGCCGCCCCCGTCGCGAGCGCCTCCGGCCGGGCCGGGGCGGCGCTGGCCGCCGCGAAGACCAAGCTGGGCAGCGCGTACATCATGGGCGCCACCGGCCCCAGCGCCTACGACTGTTCGGGGCTGACGCAGTGGGCCTACGGGCAGGCCGGCGTCAGCATCAGCCGTACCACCTACACCCAGGCCAACGACGGCACGCGCATCGGGCGCAGCCAGCTCCAGCCCGGTGACCTGGTCTTCTTCTACGACGACCTGCACCACGTCGGCCTGTACGCCGGCAACAACATGACCCTGCACGCGTCCAACCCGCGCGGCGGGGTCAAGTACGAGTCGATGGACAACATGCCCTTCCAGTTCGGCGTCCGCGTCGGCTGACCGCCCTCCCGGCCCGCGGCAGCCCCGTACACCGCCCATCCGGGCGAATTGCACGGACCGGCTCTGACCTCCCGCCCCGCCGATGACCTGCGTCTGAGGCGGCCCGCCGCCCCGGGTGCCCGCCGACGGCCGTTGGCCGGTGCGTGGCCGCGCGGCTACTGTCTGCCAGCGCGGACCCGGCACACGACCGCCCACGGGGGGCGGACCCGGGCCCCGCGCAGCGGAAGGGAGCGGTTCCCCATGGCGTCCCACCGACGGCCCGGGCCCAGCGGCCTCGACCGGAACACCAAGGTCACCGCCTTCACCGCCGCCGCGGCCGGCGCCGCCGTGGCCATCGCGGGAGCCCCCGCGCTCGCCTCACCGGGCCTCCCCCGGGAACCCGCCGGCTCCCGCACCCAGGTCGACCGGCTCTTCGAAGAGGCCGAGCAGGCCACCGAGCGGTTCAACGAGGCGGGCGAGAAGGCCGACGCCCTGCGGGCCGAGATCAGCCGCGCCCAGGACGCCGTCGCCCGCGGCCAGGACCGCATCAACACCATGCGCGGGATCCTCGGCACCTTCGCCGGGGCCCAGTACCGCTCCGGCGGCCTCGACCCCACCGTCGAGCTGATGCTCTCCGACGACCCCGGCGCCTACCTCGACAAGGCCGCCGTCCTGGGCCGGCTCAGCGGCCGCCAGGCCCAGCAGCTCGGCGAACTCCGCGAGGAGCAGCGGCGGATCGGCCGGCAGCGCCAGGAGGCCTCCCGCAAGCTCGCCGAACTCGAAGCCCTGCGCACGGAGGTGGCCACCCACAAGCGCGCCGTCACGGCGAAGCTCGCCGCCGCGCGCAGGCTGCTCAACGCGATGCCCTCCGAGGAGCGGGCCGACTTCGAGCGAGCCTCCCGCTCCGGCGGCCGCGGCAGCGTCGACGGCCCGCCGGAGCTGCCCGCCGGCGGCGGCCGCGCCTCGGGCCGCGCCATGGCCGCGGTCATGGCGGCCCGGGCGGCGGTCGGGCGGCCGTACGTATGGGGCTCCACGGGCCCCACGGGCTTCGACTGCTCCGGCCTGATGGTGTGGTCGTACCGGCAGGCCGGGGTCTCCCTGCCCCGCACCTCGCAGGCCCAGCGGTACGCGGGCCGGCAGGTACCGCTCTCGCAGGCGCAGCCCGGGGACCTGGTGACGTACCGCTCCGACGCCAGCCACGTCGGCATGTACGTCGGCAACGGCCAGGTGGTGCACGCCCCGTACCCCGGCGCGCGGGTGCGTTACGACCCCGTCGGGATGATGCCGGTGTCCTCGGTGACCCGGCCCTGAGGCGGGCCCTGCGTACGATCGGCGGATGACCCCGGTCCGCCGCCGCGCCGCCCTGCGCCTGCTCGCGCTCGCGCTCTGCCCGCTCCCCGCGGCCGGCTGCGCGGACCCGGCCCCGCGCGCCCCCGCCGACGACGGGGCCGTACGGCGGGCCGTGGCCGACTGGTCCGCCGCCCCGCCCGCGCGGCTCGCCGGGATCCCCCTGGAGGGCTGGTCCTACGAGGTCACCTCCGTCCGGCAGTCCGGCGTACGGGCCTTCGCGCGCGCGGAGCTGCGCTACCGGCTCGCCGGCTACGACGGAGCCCCCGCCTCCTCGGCCCGCGAGGTGGAGCTCGCCCGGGACGGAACGGCCTGGCGGGTCACCGCCGACCGGCCCGCCCCCGGCGCGGTGGCGCAGCTGTGGGACCAGGGAGAGGTGGCGGCCGTACGGGGCGCGCACTGCCTCGTCCTCGGCGCCGGCCAGACCCCGCAGGCGCTGGCCGCCCTCGCCGCCGAGGCCGACCGGGCGGTGCCGGCGGTGACCGCCGCCTGGCCCCGGCCGTGGGCGCGGCGGGTGGTGGTCCTGGCCCCCGCCACGCTGGAGGCGGTGGCCGCGCTGCTGGGGCGGCCGGCCGACACCTACCGGGGGCTGGGGGCCGTCACCACCGGCAGCACCGGGGGCGGACCGGCCCCGGCCGACCGGGTGGTGGTCAACCCGGAGGGGTATCCGGGGCTGTCGGAGGCCGGGCGGCGCATCGTGCTGACCCACGAGGTCACCCACGTCGCGACCCGCGCCGCCACCTCGGCCTCCACGCCGCTGTGGCTGTCCGAGGGCTTCGCGGACTGGGCGGCGTACCGGCAGACCGCCACCGCCCCGGCCGACGGCGCGCCCGAGCTGGCGCGCGCCGTGCGGCGCGGCGAACTGCCGGGCGCGCTCCCGGCCGACGGGTCGTTCACCTTCGGCGGCGACCCGCAGGCGACGGCCCGCGCGTACGGGGGAGCCTGGCTGGCCTGCCGGCTCGTCGCCGCCCGCTGGGGCGAGCCGGCGCTGGTACGCCTCTACGAGCTGGCGGGCCGCGAACCGCTGCCGGCCGCACTGGGGGAGGCCCTGGGAGTGGACCTGCCCGGACTGACGGCGGCCTGGCGGCAGACGCTGCGGGAGGAGCTCGGATAGCCGTCGGGTACGTTGGCGGGGATGCACAAGACGCTGATCGTGACCAACGACTTCCCGCCCCGCCCCGGCGGCATCCAGGCCTTCCTGCACAACATGGCGCTGCGCCTGGACCCCGAGCGGGTCGTCGTCTACGCCTCCACCTGGAAGCACGGGGCGGAGGGCCGCGAGGCCACCGCCGCCTTCGACGCGGAACAGCCGTTCCCGGTGGTGCGCGACCGTACGACGATGCTGCTGCCGACGCCCCGGGTGACCCGCCGGGCGGTGTCCCTGCTGCGCGAACACGGCTGCGAGTCGGTGTGGTTCGGAGCGGCCGCCCCGCTCGGGCTGATGGGCCCGGCCCTGCGCCGGGCGGGCGCGCGGCGGATCGTCGCCACCACCCACGGGCACGAGGCGGGCTGGGCGCAGCTGCCGGCCGCGCGGCAGCTGCTGCGGCGGATCGGCGAGGGTACGGACACGCTGACCTACCTCGGGGAGTACACGCGCTCGCGGATCGCCTCGGCGGTGACGGAGCGGGCGGCGGCGCGGATGGTCCGACTCCCGCCCGGGGTCGACGAGAAGACCTTCCACCCCGGGTCGGGCGGCGCGGAGGTCCGGGCCCGGCTGGGGCTGACCGACCGGCCGGTGGTCGTGTGCGTCTCCCGGCTGGTCCCGCGCAAGGGGCAGGACACCCTGATCGAGGCGATGCCGCGGATCCTGGCGGCGGTGCCGGACGCGGTGCTGCTGATCGTGGGCGGTGGACCGTACGAGGCGGACCTGCGCGCGCTGGCCGCCTCGACGGGGGTCGCGGACTCGGTCGTCTTCACGGGCGCGGTCCCCTGGGCCGAACTGCCCGCCCACTACGGCGCGGGCGACGTCTTCGCGATGCCGTGCCGGACCCGGCGGGGCGGGCTGGACGTCGAAGGGCTCGGTATCGTCTACCTGGAGGCGTCGGCGACGGGCCTGCCGGTGGTCGCGGGCGACTCGGGCGGGGCGCCGGACGCGGTGCGGGACGGGGAGACCGGCTGGGTGGTCCGGGGCGGCGCCCCGGAGGACGCGGCGGACCGCATCGTGGCGCTGCTGCTCGACCCGGAGCTGCGCGCGCGGATGGGCGGGGCGGGGCGAGCGTGGGTCGAGCGCCAGTGGCGCTGGGACCACCTGGCCGAGGGCCTCCGGGAGCTACTCTGAAGTTTTTTACCCGGCGCTCGCGCGGCTCGGCCGCGGGCGGCCTTACCGGCTTCGCCCCCGCTGCGCCGGACTCCGTCCGGCGGGCCGGGGGCCGGGGTCACTTGGCGGGCTGGGGCCGGTGCTCCCCTGCGGGCGGTGGGCCGCTGCGCGGGGCCGGCCCCTCCCCGCCCTTCCACCGTTCCCAGGGGCTCCGCCCCTGACCCCCGTACGGGCGCTGCGCGCCCGGCGCCTCGAACGCCCGCGGGGGGGGTGTTAAGCCCCCCCCGCG
>NZ_JBEZKZ010000093.1:0-26639 GCF_040651895.1 Streptomyces sp. NPDC048352 | reverse complement strand
GTGGCGACGGCCGGGCAGCGCGCCGCGCTGGCGGAGGCGCTGCGGACCCTGACCGCCCGGCTCGGCGCCGCCGGGGACCCGGCGGAGGCGGCCGCCCTGAGCCGGGAGCTGGCCTGGACCCGGGACGACGCGGCCCGCGCCGCCGCCCGCCACGCGGACCTCACGTCCCGCCTGGCGGCCCTACCGCTGCCGCGGTCGGAGCCCGAGTGGGAGCCGGCGCCCGAACCGCAGCCGCGCCCGCGAGCGGATCCGTACCCGGAGTCGGCGCCCGAGCCGCCGCCGCGAGCGGATCCGGACCTGGAGCCGCAGGGGGAACCGCTGCCGGAGTCGGGTGGCTCGCCGCAGCGGCAACCGCCGTTGGCGGAGTGGGAGCCGCAGGGGCAGTCGGCCCACCGGCCGCAGCCGCAAGCGGATCCGCAGGGGGAGTCGGGTGCCTCGCCGCAGCTGCAACCGCCGTTGGGGGAGTGGGAGCCGAGGGTGGAGCCGGCCCACTGGTCGCAGCCGCCCGAACCGCAGCCGTACCCGCATGCGGAGCCGCACCTGGAGTCGCCGCCGGAGTCGGGTGCCTCGCCGCAGCTGCGAACGCCGTTGGTGGCGCGGGAGCCGGCCCGACGGCCGCTGGCGGCCGGGGTGCCCGCCCAGCAGGAGGGGCGGCGGCGGCGCGGCGGGGGCGCCCGGTACGCGGGTCCGGCCGCCGCCCCCGTCCCGGCGGGCGGGCTGCCCGGCGCGGTCGGAGCCGTCCCGGACCTCCCCGTCCCGGCCCCGCGCGGCGCCCGCTTCGCCCGCCTGGCCGCCGACCGGACCCCGCCCGGGCCGACCGCCCGGCAGGACGCCGCCCCGCCCGGGCCGCCCGCCCTGCAGGACGCCAAGAAAGCCGCCCCGCCCAGGCCGACCGCCCGGCAGAACGCCGCCCCGCCCGGGCCGACCGCCTGGCAGGACGCCACCCCGCCCGACTTCCACGAGCCCGCCCCCGGCCCGAGCCGGGCCGCGCATCCGGTGCCCGGCGGGGCCCGCGAGGCCGGTCCGCGCCGCGGGTTCGCCGCCGGGCTGCTCGCGCTCCGCGCGCAGGGGCGTACCGGCGAGGCGCACGCCCTGCTGTGCGAGGCCGCCGCCTGGCCCGCCGCCCACCTGCCCGCCCTCGCCGCCGAGCTCGGCCGCGCCGGACTGGCCGCCGACTGGGCCACCCTGCTCTGGGAGGCGGCCTCCCTCCCGCCCGACCGGCTCGCGGCCGCCGCCGCGGCCCTCGGCGACGCCGGGCGCGAGGCCGACTGCGACGGCCTGCTGCGCCAGGGCGTGGCCCGGCCGGCCGCCGAGGTCGCCGAGGCCGCGCTCGCCCTCGGCGCCGCCGGCCGGGACCGCGAGGCCCAGGCCCTGCTCGGCGCCTTCGTCCGGCTGCGCACCGCAGAGGAGGCGGCCGGCCTGGCCCGGCGCGACCCGCACTGGTTCGCCCCGCGGCTGCTGCGCGCCGCCCGCGCCCTGTCCGCCGCCCGGCACCGCGACCTGGCGCACGCCCTCCGGGTGGCCGGACTCCCCGTGGCCTGAACCGCCCGTCTGCTGACCGCAAACGACCACGGGGCGACGTAACGTGATCGACTACTCCAACCGCGCAAGGTGGTCTTGCCCCGCGCTGTGACGAGGCCTACCTTCGACTCCCTACGGACACCGTCTACGTGCGTAGAAGCCGGCGTTCCCGTCGCGAGGAGCAGCTCATGGCCCAAGTCGTCCGCGCCGCACTCGTCCAGGCCACCTGGACCGGAGACACCGAGTCGATGATCGCCAAGCACGAGGCGCACGCCCGCCGGGCGGCCGCCCAGGGCGCGCGGATCATCGGCTTCCAGGAGGTGTTCAACGCCCCCTACTTCTGCCAGGTCCAGGAGCCCGAGCACTACCGCTGGGCCGAGCCCGTGCCCGACGGCCCCACCGTGCGCCGGATGCAGGACCTGGCCCGCGAGACCGGCATGGTGATCGTCGTCCCGGTCTTCGAGCGGGAGAGCGAGGGGTTCTACTACAACACCGCCGCCGTCATCGACGCCGACGGCAGCTACCTCGGCAAGTACCGCAAGCACCACATCCCGCAGGTCAAGGGCTTCTGGGAGAAGTACTACTTCCGCCCGGGCAACCTCGGCTGGCCCGTCTTCGACACCGCCGTCGGCAGGGTCGGCGTCTACATCTGCTACGACCGCCACTTCCCCGAGGGCTGGCGCCAACTGGGCCTCGCCGGCGCCCATCTGGTCTACAACCCCTCCGCCACCCACCGCGGCCTGTCCTCCCACCTGTGGCAGTTGGAGCAGCCCGCCGCGGCCGTCGCCAACGAGTACTTCGTCGCCGCCATCAACCGCGTCGGCCAGGAGGAGTACGGGGACAACGACTTCTACGGGACCAGCTACTTCGTCGACCCCCGCGGTCAGTTCGTCGGCGACGTCGCCAGCGACAAGGAGGAGGAACTCCTCGTCCGGGACCTGGACTTCGACCTGATCAAGGAGGTCCGCGACCAGTGGGCCTTCTACCGCGACCGCCGCCCCGACGCCTACGGAGGACTCGTCCAGCCGTGACCAACCCCATCCCGCTGCACAGCCGCCACCGCACCGTCCTGCCCGACTGGCTCGCGCTCTACTACGACCGCCCCATCGAGCTCACCCACGGCGAGGGCCGCCACGTCTGGGACGCCGACGGCAACCGCTACCTCGACTTCTTCGGCGGCATCCTCACCACGATGACCGCCCACGCCCTCCCCGAGGTCACCAAGGCCGTCTCCGAACAGGCCGGGCGGATCATCCACACCTCCACCCTCTACCTCAACCGGCCCATGATCGAGCTGGCCGAACGGGTCGCCGCCCTGTCCGGCATCCCCGACGCCCGGGTCTTCTTCACCACCTCCGGCACCGAGGCCAACGACACCGCCCTGCTGCTCGCGACCACGTACCGCCGCTCCAACCAGATCCTGGCGATGCGCAACAGCTACCACGGCAGGTCGTTCTCCACCGTCTCGGTCACCGGCAACCGGAACTGGTCCACGACCAGCCTCTCGCCGCTGCAGACCTACTACGTGCACGGCGCGGTCCGCACCCGCGGCCCCTTCGCCCACCTCGACGACGCCGCCTTCACCGCCGCGGCCGTCGCGGACCTCGAGGACGTACTGGGCCAGGCGCGCGGCGGTGTGGCCGCCCTCATCGCCGAACCGGTGCAGGGCGTCGGCGGGTTCACCTCACCGCCCGACGGGCTGTACGGGGCCTTCCGCGAGGTGCTCGACCGGCACGGCATCCTGTGGATCAGCGACGAGGTGCAGACCGGCTGGGGCCGCACCGGCGAGCACTTCTGGGGCTGGCAGGCCCACGCCCGGAGCGGCCCGCCGGACATCCTCACCTTCGCCAAGGGCATCGGCAACGGCATGTCCATCGGCGGCGTCGTGGCCCGCGCCGAGGTGATGAACTGCCTCGACTCCCAGTCCATCTCCACCTTCGGCGGCTCCCCGGTCACCATGGCGGCCGGCCTCGCCAACCTCTCGTACCTGCTGGAACACGACCTCCAGGGCAACGCCCGCCGCGTCGGCGGCCTGCTCCTGGAGCGGCTGCGCGCCATCACGGCCGGCGTGCCCGCCGTACGCGAGGTCCGCGGCCGGGGCCTGATGGCCGCGGTCGAGCTGACGGAGCCGGGCACCGACCGGGCCGACCCGCAGGCCGCCGCGGCCGTGCTGGAGGCCGCCCGCGAAGGCGGGCTGCTGCTCGGCAAGGGCGGCGGGCACGACACCAGCGCGCTGCGCATCGCGCCGCCGCTGTCCCTCACCGTCGCCGAGGCGGAAGAGGGCGCCGAGATCCTTCAACAGGCGCTGCGCAGCATCCAGTAGGGGGACGCACATGAGCATCCGTACGCTGATCAGCGGCGGTCTGGTCGTCACCGCCGCCGACGAACTCCACGCGGACGTCCTGATCGAGGACGGACGCGTGGCGGCGCTCGCCGCGCACGGCTCGGCGGCCGCCGGCGCCTGGACGGCCGACCGGACGATCGACGCGAGCGGGAAGTACGTCATCCCCGGCGGGGTCGACGCGCACACCCACATGGAACTCCCCTTCGGCGGCACCGCCGCCTCGGACACCTTCGAGACCGGCACTCGCGCCGCCGCCTGGGGAGGCACCACCACCATCGTCGACTTCGCCGTGCAGAGCGTGGGCCGCTCCCTGCGCGAGGGGCTCGACACCTGGTACGACAAGGCCGACGGCAACTGCGCGGTCGACTACGCCTTCCACATGATCCTCTCGGACGTCAACGAGGGGACCCTGAAGGAGATGGACCACCTCGTCGGCGAGGGGATCACCTCCTTCAAGCTCTTCATGGCCTACCCCGGCGTCTTCTACAGCGACGACGGACGCATCCTGCGCGCGATGCAGCGGGCCTCCGGGAACGGCGGGCTGATCATGATGCACGCCGAGAACGGCATCGCCATCGACGTCCTCGTCGAACAGGCCCTGGCCCGCGGGGAGACCGACCCCCGCCACCACGGCGAGGTCCGCAAGGTCCTGCTCGAAGCGGAGGCGACCCACCGGGCGATCCAGCTCGCCCGGGTCGCCGGCTCACCGCTGTACGTCGTCCACGTCTCGGCGGAGGAGGCCGTCGCGGAACTGGCCGCCGCCCGCGACAAGGGCCTGC
This sequence comes from Streptomyces sp. NPDC048352, assembly GCF_040651895.1. Classification (NCBI taxonomy): domain Bacteria; kingdom Bacillati; phylum Actinomycetota; class Actinomycetes; order Kitasatosporales; family Streptomycetaceae; genus Streptomyces; species Streptomyces sp. NPDC048352. The sequence continues at coordinate 21,995 of NZ_JBEZKZ010000093.1, read as the reverse complement.
CCGTCTTCGGCGAGACCTGCCCGCAGTACCTGTTCCTGTCCACCGACAATCTGGCCGAGCCGGACTTCCAGGGCGCCAAGTACGTCTGCTCCACGCCGCTGAGGCCGCGCGAGCACCAGGCGGCGCTGTGGCGGGGCTTGCGGACGAACGACCTCCAGGTCGTCTCCACCGACCACTGCCCGTTCTGCTTCCGCGGCCAGAAGGAGCTGGGCCGCGGGGACTTCTCGAAGATCCCCAACGGGCTGCCGGGGGTGGAGAACCGCATGGACCTCCTCCACCAGGCGGTCCTCGACGGGCACATCAGCCGCCGCCGCTGGATCGAGATCGCCTGCGCGACCCCGGCCCGGATGTTCGGCATCTACCCCCAGAAGGGCACCATCGCGCCGGGCTCGGACGCCGACATCGTCCTCTACGATCCGCACGCCGAGCAGGTCATCTCCGCCGAGACGCACCACATGAACGTGGACTACTCGGCGTACGAGGGCAGGCGGATCACCGGACGCGTCGACACGGTCCTCTCGCGCGGAGAACTCGTCATCGACCGGCGCGAGTACACCGGCCGGGCCGGCCACGGAGTCTTCGTCCCCCGCTCCACCTGCCAGTACCTGTAAGCGCACGCAAGGAGCAGCCAGCCATGGACTTCGGCCTCGTCCTGCAAACCGACCCGCCCGCCTCCCAGGTCGTCAGCCTCATGAAACGCGCGGAGCGCAACGGCTTCCGCTACGGCTGGACCTTCGACTCGGCGGTCCTCTGGCAGGAACCGTTCGTCATCTACAGCCAGATCCTCGCCAACACGCGCAAGCTGCACATCGGCCCCATGGTCACCAACCCGGGGACCCGCACCTGGGAGGTCACCGCCTCCACCTTCGCCACCCTCAACGACATGTACGGCAACCGCACCGTCTGCGGGATCGGCCGCGGCGACTCGGCCATGCGGGTGGCGGGCCGCGCCCCCAACACCCTGGCCCGGCTCGGCGAGGCCATCGACGTGATCCGCGACCTGGCCGAGGGCCGCGAGGCGCTCGTCGACGGCAACCCCATCCGCATCCCCTGGATCAAGGAGGGCCGCCTCCCCGTCTGGATGGCCGCCTACGGCCCGAAGGCCCTGGCCCTGGCCGGACAGAAGGCCGACGGCTTCATCCTCCAGCTCGCCGACCTCTACCTCACGGAGTGGATGGTCAAGGCGGTGCGCGCCGCGGCGAAGGAGGCCGGCCGGGACCCGGACGCGATCACCATCTGCGTGGCGGCCCCGGCGTACGTCGGCGACGACCTGGCCCACGCCCGCGACCAGTGCCGCTGGTTCGGCGGAATGGTCGGCAACCACGTGGCGGACCTCGTCACCCGTTACGGCGAACACTCCGACATGGTCCCCGAGGCCCTCACCGACTACATCAAGGCCCGCAAGGGCTACGACTACTCCCACCACGGCCGCGCATGCAACCCGTCCACGGACTTCGTCCCGGACGAGATCGTCGACCGCTTCTGCCTCCTCGGCCCGGCCGAGGCCCACATCGAGAAGCTGCGGGCGCTGCGCGACCTGGGCGTCGACCAGTTCGCCGTCTACGACATGCACGACGCGCGCGAGACCGTCATCGACGCCTACGGCGCGCAGATCATTCCGGCCCTCGCCGGCTGACTCCCCCTGAACGGACCGGCTCCTCGGGCACCCGCGCTCCTGACATACGATCAGGAGCCCGGATGGCCGCGGTAAACGGGGGGCTGATGTTCAGGTTGCTGGTGTCGCAGACGGACCCGAGGGGGCTGCGGACGATCCTCGACGCACTCGAAGTCCCCAGGCCTGCCGGACCCCTCCTGATCGACGTCGCGCCGGGCCACTACCGGACCGAGGGGCTCCGTTGCTGGGGCACGGTCGCCATCAACGCGCTCGGCGGCCGCGGATCGGTCGTCATCGACGGGGCCGCCTCGTACAACTTCCAGGTGGAAGGCCATATGACGTTGCGCGGCCTGGTCCTGCGCAACTGGCACGAGACCGGGCGGGCGCTGAACGCGGTGGGCGGCACGGCGGTGGTGGAGGACTGTGAGCTCCTCGCCAAGTCCGGCAACGCCGTCAGCGCCTGGGGCGGGGCCGAACTCTTCCTCCAGCGCAGCACCGTACGTGAGGGGGCCGTCGTCTACTCCGATGCCGCCGGCCTGATCGAGGAGAGCTCGGTGATCGGCTCCGCCCTCTGCGGTATCGCGCTGCGGGACGGCAGCCGGGTCAGCGTCCGCAACACCCGGGTGCAAGGCGCTGTGGATCACGGCATCCTCGTGGCCTCGGGAGTGAACGCGCTGATCGAACAGTGCCGGGTCGAGGAGACCGGACAGGCGGGGATCCTGGTGCGGGATCATGCGCAGGCCACCATCCGGGCCAGCGAGATCCACCGTTCGACCCAGTGCGGTCTGGTGGTGCGTGACAGTGGGCAGGCCGATGTCCACGGCCTCCTCATCACGGAGCCGGCGGTCGACGGCGTCTGGTGCACGACCTCCGGTGCACTGACCGCCGCCCGGATGACCGTGAGGGATGCCAGACGCAACGGGGCCATGGCGGACGAGCGGTCGACCGCCACCCTCACCGACTGCGAGGTCGTACGGGCCGCCGCGCACGGGATCCTGGCCGGAGACGGGGGCAGGGTGGCCCTGGTCAGGGGAGCGGTCTCGGAGTCCGACCTCGGAGTGGGTGTCACCGGCGACGGCTCCCTGATCATGAACGGCACTGTGGTGGCGCGCAACGGCCGGGCCGGCATCGGCGTCGACGCCGGGGCCCGGGTGGTGATCCAAGGCTGCGAGGTCACCGGTACGGACGGCCCGGGGATCATCACCGCGCAGGGCTCCCATGTCGAGATCCGGGAACTCGTGGCGGAGGGAAACAAGGCCGAAGACCGCCTGAATGTCCCGCCCGCGGCGGCGGCCGCCTCGGCGCAGGCCACGGCCCCGCCCCCGCCGGCTACGGCGCCCGCACGGACCGAGCCCGCCCGGGCCCGGACGCCCGTGACGGCCGAGGCGGTGGACGGCCTCCTCGCCGAGCTGGACGCCATGGTCGGGCTGCGGGAGGTCAAGGACGAGATCCGCAAGCTGGTCAAGTTCCTGCGGGTCGCCGAGCAGCGCCGGGCGGCGGGGCTGCCCGAAGGGCCGGTGATCGGCCGGCACATGGTGTTCTCCGGCTCCCCGGGTACCGGCAAGACGACCGTCGCCCGTGTCTACGGCCGGCTGCTGGCCGCGCTGGGCGTGGTCACCGGCGGCCATTTCACCGAAGTCTCCCGCGCCGACCTGGTCGGGTCGCACCTGGGCGAGACGACCGCCATGACCACCGCGGTCTTCAACAGGGCCCGCGGCGGGGTGCTGTTCATCGACGAGGCCTACACCCTCTCCCGTCGGTTCGGCACCGGAACCGACTTCGGCCAGGAGGCGATCGACACGCTGGTCAAGCTGTTGGAGGACCACCGGGAGGAGGTGGTCGTCGTCTTCGCGGGATACTCGGCCGAGATGCGCGAATTCCTGTCCGCCAACCCGGGCCTCCAGTCGCGGATCTCCCGGACCATCGAGTTCGAGGACTACAGCCCGGACGAGCTGGTCGGCATCTTCGAGGGACTGGCCGGGCAGTACGGCTTCCAGCTTGCCGAGCCGACCCGGGCGGCGCTGGCGGCCCACTTCCGGCAGGTCCGGCGCACCGAGACCTTCGGCAACGGACGGGAGGCCCGGCGGATCTTCGAGGCCGCCCTCGAACAGCAGGCACTCAGGCTGGCCGACCGCGAGGAAACCCCCTCACCCGGCGAGCTGGTCCTGCTCCTGCCCGACGACCTGGACGGCGTCGTCGATCGCGGACTGGGCGCACGGTTCGCGGAGGCCAGGGATTCCGGGCAGCTGGACACGATCCTCGGCGAGCTCTCGGCCATGGTCGGGCTGGAGGGCATCAAGGCGGCGATCCGCGACCTGACCGACCTGATCATCACCACCCGGCGACGTCGGCAGGCCGGCCTTCCCGCCGACCCGATGCCGAGCCACCTGATCTTCTCCGGCCCGCCCGGCACCGGGAAGACCACCGTCGCCCGGCTGTACGGCTCCCTGCTCGCCGCTCTCGGCGTCCTGGCCCGGGGCCAGGTGGTCGAGGTGTCCCGCAGCGACCTGGTCGGCCAGTTCGTCGGGAGCACCGCCCTCCAGACCGCCGAGCAGTTCGAACGCGCCCGTGGCGGCGTCCTGTTCATCGACGAGGCCTACACCCTGGCCCGCCCGGGCGGAACGGGACACGACTTCGGGCAGGAGGCGATCGACACCCTGGTGAAGCTGATGGAGGACCACCGGGACGAGGTGGTCGTGATCGCCGCCGGCTACACCGACGAGATGACGGCCTTCCTCGACGTCAACCCCGGCCTGGCCTCCCGGTTCTCGGCCACCATCGCCTTCCCCGCCTACAGCCCCGGGGAACTGCTCACCATCCTGGCCCAGCACGCGGAGCGTTCCGGCTTCGAGACCCCGGACGCCACGCTCCAGGCGGTCCGCGCCCGGATCGCCACCGACCCCGAGAGGTTTGCCCAAGGCGGCGCCCGCGAGGTCAGGAAGCTCTTCGACGAGATCAAGAGCGCCCATGCCCGCCGCATCGCCGCGCTGGAACGCGTCGGCCGTGAAGCGACGATGGACGATCTCCGCGTCCTCCTGCCGGAGGACGCCGCCCGGTAGACGAGCGCCCTCATGCGACTTCGTGGATGGTTCCCCGGTCGTGCGGCCGCGGCTGGTGGCGTTCCGCCGGCCGTCGCCGTGGCGGTGTCCGTCCTGCCGGTGCGCTCAACGGTGTGCGCGTGTGAGGTCACATGGCTGTGGTCCTCGACCGTGTAGGCCTCGGTTGCACTGCTGTGCAATGGGTGCACCGAGATATACTTACCGGCCCGGGTAACCGTCGAGACCGGTTGCCCATCCGTGCCGACCGAGCCGAGGGATGACAGGACGCGATGACCAGTGATGATCCAGTTCGCCGCGGCGGTGGGCGCGAAGCGCAGCGCCGCCGGACCCGCAAGGCGATCCTCGACGCCGCGGTCCGCCTCAGCGCCGGCGGAGCGTCGCCGTCCGTCGACGAGATCGCGGCCGAGGCCGACGTGTCGCGCCGCACGGTCTACGTGTACTTCCCGAGCCTCGACCACCTGATGATCGACGCGACCGTCGGCGCCCTCAACGAGCCGCCGGTCGAGGAGGCGTTGAGCGACCCGGCGCTGGCCGGTGACGCCGCCGGCCGGGTGGACGCCCTCATCCGGACCCTGCTGAAGTACTCCCCGCAGTCCCTCTCCCTGGGCCGCCGGCTGATCCGGCTGACCGTCGACCCGCCCGTGGGCGACGGAGAGGAACCGGCCGGCCCGCGCCGCACCCAGCGCCGGATCGAATGGCTGGAGGAGGCCTGCGAGCCGCTCCGCGAGCTGCTGAGCGAGGCGTCGTTCCGCCGCCTGATCTCGGCCCTGACCATCGTCGTCGGCTGGGAGGCGCAGATCGCCCTGCGCGACGTCCGGGGCCTTGACGCGGAGGCCGAACAGGAAGCCATCCGCTGGGCGGCCCGGGTGCTGGTCGAGGCGGCGGTCAAGGAAGGCTGACCCCGCCGCCCCGCGGAGCAGATCCGCCGTCCCGAGCGGGCCGGTTCACCGGAACGCCGCCCGGCGTCCGGCCCGGCGACGGGCATCGCCGTGGGGTTTGTCGGCGGGGCGTGCTTTGCTGGAGGCATGATCGATGAATATCCGGCCCTTGACCCGTCCGCTGTCGACGAAGCCGTCCGCAAGGCCGCGGCGGTCGAGATCATGCCCAGGTTCCGTCAGCTCGCCGAGCACGAGGTGGACCAGAAGAGCGGTCCGCACGACCTCGTGACGATCGCCGACCGGCTGGCCGAGGAGCACCTCACCGCCACCCTGACCCGGCTGCTGCCCGGCTCCGCCGTGGTCGGCGAGGAAGCCGTGCACGCCGATCCGAACGTCTACGCCGCGCTGCGCGCCGACGCCCCCGTGTGGATCGTCGACCCGGTCGACGGCACCCGGCAGTTCGTGAACGGCGACCCCCGCTTCTGCACGCTGGTGGCCCTCGCCCTGCGCGGTGAGATCCTCGCCTCCTGGACCTTCGCACCGGCACTGGAGGAGATGTCCACCGCCGTGCGCGGCCAGGGCGCGTACGTCAACGGCGAGCGCATACGCAGCGGTTCGCCCGAGCCCGGCGCCGAGCTGCGCGTGGCCACGGCCCACCCGCTGTACACCTCGGAGGAGGACCGCCGGAACCTGGCCCGGCTCGACGTGCCCGGCATCGCCGCCCGCCCCTGCGGTTCGGCGGGTCTGGAGTACCTCAAGGTGGCGCGCGGGGAGATGGACGGGCTGGCCTTCACCTGGCCCTCCGCCTGGGACCACGCGGCCGGACTGCTGCTCGTCGCCGAGGCTGGCGGGGCGCAGGGCACGGTCGAGGGCGTGCCCTTCCGGGTGGACCGGGACAACGCGCTGCCGTTCGCGGTGGGACGCGACGAGGCCACCGCCCGGCGCATCCGCGACCTGCTGCGGGGCTGAGCCGTCTCCGCGGGCGGAGGCAGGATCCGGAAGGGACGGCCTGCGGACGGCCCGGCGGGCGCGGGCGGGCGGGCGGAATAAGCTGGGGCCAGTGGCCGGACGAAGGAGCTGTCAGTGCCGTCGATTCTCGACGCAGTCGTGGTGGGGGCGGGGCCCAACGGCCTGACCGCCGCGGTGGAACTGGCCCGGCGGGGCCACTCGGTGGCCGTCTTCGAAGCCGCCGGGGCGGTCGGCGGCGGTGCCCGCACCGAGGAACTGACCCTCCCCGGCTTCCTGCACGACCCCTGCTCGGCGGTGCACCCGCTCGGCGCCGGCTCCCCGGTGTTCGCGACCATGCCGCTGGCACGCCACGGCCTGGAGTGGCTGCACGCCCCGCTGCCCATGGCGCACCCCTTCGACGACGGCACGGCCGCCGTGCTCTCCCGCTCCGTGGCGGAGACGGCGGCCTCCTTCGGGGCCCGCGACGCGGGCGCGTACCGGCGGTTGGTCGCGCCGTTCCTCGGCAGATGGGACACCCTCGCCCGGGACTTCATGTCCCTGCCGAACACCGCCCTGCCCCGCGACCCCCTCACCCTGGCCCGCTTTGGCATCACCGGACTGCCGCCCTCCACCTGGCTGCTGCGCCGCTTCCGCGACGACCGTGCGCGGGCCCTGTTCGCCGGGCTCGTCGCGCACGTCAACGCCCCGCTGAGCGGGATCGGCACCGGCGCCGTCGGCCTGGTCTTCGCCCTCGCCGCGCACGCCGGCGGCTGGCCCATGGCGCGCGGCGGTTCGCAGTCCCTCTCCGACGCCCTCGCCGGCTACCTGAGGGAACTCGGCGGCACGATCCACACGGACTTCGAGGTCAAGCGGCTCGACGACCTGCCCCCGGCCCGGGCGTACGTCTTCGACACCTCGCCGACCGCGCTGGCCCGGATCGCCCGCCTCGGCCGGGCGTACGACGGATACCGCTACGGCGCATCCGTCTTCAAGATCGACTACGCCCTGGACGGCCCCGTCCCGTGGACGGCCGAGGCGCCCCGCCGGGCCGGCACCGTCCAGATCGGGCCGGGCAGCCGCGACATCGACGCCGCCCTCCAACTGGCCGGCAGCGGCCGCGCCCCGCGCAACCCCTTCCTCATCACCGCACAGCCCAGCCTGGCCGACCCGGGCCGCGCGCCCGAGGGCAAGCACGTCTTCTGGGCCTACGGCCACGTCCCGGCGGGCTGGGACGGCGACCTCACCGAAGCCGTCGAAGGACAGCTGGAGCGCTTCGCCCCGGGCTTCCGCGACCTCGTACTGGCCCGCGCCACCGCCGGCCCGCCGCAGCTCGCGGCCCGCAACCCCAACTACGTCGGCGGGGACATCGCCTGCGGCGCCGCCTCCGGCCTCCAGCTCCTGCTCCGGCCGAAGCTCACCCTGTCCCCGTACACCACCGCCCATCCGGCCGTGTTCCTGTGCTCCTCGGCGACCCCGCCGGGGCCCGGCGTCCACGGCATGTCCGGCCACAACGCCGCCAAGGCGGTCTGGCGGCACCTGCGAAAGGCGAACTGATGGTGCGCATCACCCTCGTCCGCGGCGACATCACGGCCGAGAAGGCCGACGCCGTCGTCAACGCCGCCAACTCCTCGCTGCTCGGCGGCGGGGGAGTGGACGGCGCCATCCACCGGCGCGGCGGCCCCGAGATCCTCGCCGCCTGCCAGGACCTGCGCCGCTCCCACTACGGCAAGGGCCTGCCGACCGGCCGGGCCGTCGCCACCACGGCGGGCCGCCTGCCCGCCGGGCACGTCATCCACACCGTCGGCCCCGTCTGGTCCCGCGAGGAGGACCGCTCGGACCTGCTCGCCTCCTGCTACCGCGAGTCCCTGCGCGTCGCCGACGAGCTGGGAGCCCGTACGGTCGCCTTCCCGGCCATCTCCACCGGCATCTACGGCTGGCCGATGGACGACGGGGCCCGGATCGCGGTGGAAACCGTACGCGCCGCCCGCACCTCGGTGGAGGAGGTCCGCTTCGTCCTCTTCGACGAACGCGCCCACGCGGCCTTCGCGGCGGCCGTCGGCTGAGTCACCCCCGCGCCGCCGCGCCGCGCGCGGCGGTCGCCTGGGCGCGGCTGGAGACGCCCGACAGCCACCGGGTGCTGTGGCTCGTGCGCGACCGGGACGCCTTCCTGCCGGCTGCGGCCCGCGGCTTCGCCGTCGCGCACTTCCGCGGCCAGGACCGGCCCCGCCCCGCGGTCAGAGGGTGCGGGCCGAGGAGCCCGGGGTGGGGCGCGGGTAGGTGCGGGACTGCTTCACGCTGCCGTACGCGAAGCTCGACTCGATCGAGGCGATCCCCGGGATGGCGTGGATCGTGTGCCGGACGAGGGCCTCGTACGCCTCCAGGTCCTCGATGACCACCCGGAGCAGGTAGTCGCTGCTGCCCGCCATCAGGTAGCAGTCCTGGATGTGCTCGATGACCGCGACGTGCCCCTCGAAGAGGGCGACCGCTTCCGCCGTGTGGCGCTCCAGCCGGATCCGTACGAAGACGGTGATCGGGAGCCCGAAGGACACCTGGTCGACGACGGCGGTGTAGCCGCGGATCAGGCCCGCCTCCTCCAGTCGGCGGACCCGGCGCAGGCAGGGCGACGGGGAGAGGCGGACCCGGTCCGCGAGGTCCTGGTTGGAGAGCCGGCCGTCGGCCTGCAACTCCCGGATGATCTGCAGATCGACCGCGTCCACGGCTGCTCCCGGTGCTTCTTCGCCATTCCTTGGCAGATTCTGCCCCAAACGTATGTCCGAGCGGCAGAACTGGCAATCGGCTGCCCCGGCCGAAGCCCTAACGTTGCCGGGGAACGGGCCGGACCGGCCCGCTCTCACAGGCTGGAGCAACTTCCTTGGTCGCGACCAACACCACCGGCGCGGCCGCGCCTCACGACACAGCGGTCCCGCCGGCCGGACACCCCGGCCGGCGCCGGCCGTCCCCCCAGGCCCAGGGCATGGCCGCGCTGCTGGTGACGGTGGCCATCTGGGCGGCCTTCGCACTCAGCGCCCGCGGCCTGAGCGCCTCCACCCTCCTGCCCGCGGACGCGGCCCTGCTGCGCTTCGGCGTCCCGCTCGTCGTGCTGCTGCCGGCCCTGTGGCGGCGCCGGCGCCGCATCGCCGCGGTGAAGCCGGGCGCCGCCGTCAAGATCATCTGTGGTGCGGGGGTGCCGTTCTTCCTGGCCGCCATGCACGGCGGCGCCCTGACCTCGGCGGCCTTCGTCGGCTCGATCGTCCCCGGCATGGTCCCGCTCTTCGTCGCCGCGCTGATGACCGCCCGGGGGCACGGCCTGCCCCGGGGCACGCAGGTGGCCGGGCTCGCGCTGATCGCGGCCGGAGTGGCCGCCCTCGTGTGGCGGTACGTCGTGCCCGTGGACGCCGGCGTGCTCGAGGGGGCGGGCACGCTCCTGGTGGCCAGCGGGCTGTGGGCCCTGTACACGGTGGGGCTGCGGGACGTGGACCTCGACCCCGTCGGGTCGATCGGACTGCTGTGCCTGCCGTCCTTCGCGGTGATCGGGCTCCTGGTGCTGACCGGGGTGCTCCCGACCGGCCTCGCCTCGGCGTCCGGCGGCGACATCGCACTGTTCCTCGTGGTGCAGGGGCTCGGGGTCGGGCTGTGCGCGGGTCTGCTGTACGCCTTCGCCATCCGCAGGCTCGGCGCCGAGCGCAGCTCCGTCGTCGGCAGCCTCAGCCCCGTGGCCGTCGTCCTGCTCGCCGTCCCGGTGCTCGGCGAGGCGCCGACCCCCGCCGTGCTGATCGGCGTACCGCTGATCACCGCCGGCGTCGTACTGGCCAACCGCCGCCGCCCCGCCGCCCCTCCGGCCGCCACCGCCCCTTCCTCCGTCCGTCCCGCCGCCCGTCCCCTCCCCGAGGTCCCCGCAGATGCTTGAGCTCCTTCCCCCGCCGCCCACCGACCCGCTGTGGGACCTGACCTACGAGTTCGGCTCCGACGAGCGGGCCGAGCGGCTGAACCTGGTCCTCGGCGTCTACCGCGACCAGACCGGCCGCACCCCGGTGATGGCCGCCGTCCGTGAGGCCGAGATCCGCCTCGCGGAGCGCTCGGAGTCCAAGGAGTACCGCGGGCTCTCCGGCAACGCCGCCTTCAACGGGGCGCTGCTCGACCTGGTCCTCGGTCCGAAGGGCCCCGCCGACCGGGCCGCGGCCGTCCAGACCGTCGCCGGCTCCGGAGCGCTGCGGCTGCTGGCCGACCTGATCTGCCGGACCCGCCCCGGCACCACGGTGTGGATCAGCGACCCCGCCTACGTCAACCACCGCCCCATCCTGGAAGCCGCCGGCCTGGAGGTCCGCACCTTCGCCTGGTGCGACGCCGAGGGCGGCTTCGACGCCGCCGCCGTCCTGCGCGACCTGGCGCGGGCGCGGCGCGACGACGTCGTCCTGCTCCAGGGCTGCTGCCACAACCCGACCGGGGCCGACCCCGCGCCGCAGGACTGGGAGGCGCTGGCGGACCTGGCGTCCCGGGACGGCTGGGTGCCCTTCGTCGACCTGGCCTACCACGGGCTCGGAGACGGGCTGGAGGCCGACCTGGCGGCCACGCGCCTGCTGGCCGAGCGGGTCCCGGAGATGCTCATCGCCGTGAGCTGCTCGAAGAACTTCGGCCTCTACAGCGACCGCACCGGCTGCGCCATCGTCCTCGGCGCGTCCGCCCGGGCCGTACGGCACGCCGAGACGGCCCTCCAGAACGCCGCCCGGACGCTGTACTCGATGCCGCCCGAGCACGGCGCCGCCGTCGTCACCACGATCCTCGACGACGCCGGGCTGCGGGACCTCTGGCGTGCGGAACTGGACGCGATGCGCAGCCGGATCGAGGCCAACCGGACCGATCTGACCGCCCGCCTGGACGCCCTGGGATGGCAGGAGCAGGCCCGTTCGCTCGCACGGCAGCGGGGGATGTTCTCGATGCTGCCGCTGACGGCGCAGGAGATGCTCCGGCTGCGCCGCGAGTACGCGATCTACGGGACCACCGCCGGGCGGATCAACATCGCCGGCATTCCGGGCGACCGGATCCCCTGCCTGGCGCGGGGCATAGCGGGAGTGCTCGCACACCGCTGACCGGGTGGCACAGGGGGGAAGGCGGGCCTCTTTCCGGTATTTCCGGGGTATCGCCGATTTTCTCCCCTTTCCCTCCGGCCCCGGTGGTCCCGGGAAAACGACCGCGCAATCCGGAGGGCGGCTGGACCATGGCCGAATGGAAGTGCACCCGATCAGCCGGGAGTTGACGGTGTGGCATCATGGCCGCATTGTCCGACCGCTGGGTTCGCCGGAGGACTGAGGGATGAAGTTACCTGGCTCCGCGTTACCGGCGTCGGAGGACAGGCGGCTCAGGCGCCGTCTCAAGAAGGTCCGTCACACCTGCGAGGATCTGCTCGCACGGTGGGGGATGGAGCACGGCTGCGGCATCGACGAACTCCACGCATATCTCAGCGGGCAGCGCGGGCGCCCCATCCATTTGATTCCGACGGCCTTCCCCGAACGCCATCTCTTCGGCATATGGCTGAAAACCGATGACTTCGACATCATCGCCTTCGAGAAGGCGGCTTCGGCGTCGCACAAGGAACACATCATCGCCCACGAGCTGGCCCACATAGCCTTCGACCACAACGGCTCCGTCCAGCTGGACCAGCTCGGTGCGGGCGCGGGCCCCGGAGGCGCCGGCCGGACCGGCGCGGCGGCCGGCGCGGGAGACGCGGGCGCACTGTTCGCCGACGTCGACCCCGACGCCGTCCGGGGCGTGCTGATGCGCTCCCGCTACAGCGACGACGAGGAGCAGGAGGCCGAAACGATGGCCTCGCTGATCCTGGCCCGCGCCACCAAGCGCTGGACCGAACCCGCCTGGGGCGTCCCGGCCGAGGCCGCCGAGATCGTGGCCCGGATCGAGAGCGGGCTCGGCAGGCCCGACCAGGGGCCGGCGTGATCTACACCGTCCTGGCGTGGGTGTGCGCCTTCGTCGGCCTCGCCGCCTTCGCCTACCGTCTTCCGGACCTGCTGCGCAGGAGGAACGACATCGCCCTGTGGGCGCTGTGCACCTACTTCCTCTGCTCCGGGATCAGTTTCCTGGTCGACCTGGACCAGCTCCGGCTGCACATCTCCGCCTTCTTCGGCCTGCCGAACATCACCTCGCTGATCACCCAGGCCGCCGTCGTCGTGCTCACCGCCGCACAGCAGGTCGTCCTCGTCTACTGGTCGTCACCGCCCGCCGAGGCCCGGCGCATGGCGCGCGACCGCGTCCTGTTCTTCGGCGCCGCCCTCGGCGTCCTGGTCGTCGCCTCCTTCGCCGTCGGCCCCGTGGCGCACTCGGAGACGGCCACCTCGACGATCCTGCTCAGCATCCAGCACGGCGGCTACGCCCTCTACATGTCCTTCTACCTGCTGATCTGCGCCGTCGGCCAGTTCGAGACGGTACGGCTGTCGCTGCGCTTCACCACGATGGCCAACCGGCAGTGGCTCAAGGTCGGCATGCGCACCGTCACCGTCGGCGCCAGCATGATCCTCGTCTACTGCGTCACCCGCAGCATCCAGATCGCCGGCACCCGCCTGGACTTCGACGCCGCGGAACTGGACCCCGTCCAGTGGACGTGCGGCAGCGTCGGCGCCCTGCTCCAGATCGCCGGCTGGACCATCCCCTCCTGGGGGATCCGGATCACCCGCGCCCGGGGCTGGGTCCGCAGCTACCGCTCCTACCGCCGGCTGCGGCCCCTGTGGTGGGCCCTGTACGAGGCGTCACCGGACATCGCGCTGGACCCGCCGCGGTCCTGGCTGCGCGACCTGGTGCCGCCCCGGGACCCGCACTACCGCCTCTACCGGCGCGTCATCGAGATCCGCGACGGCCAGCTGATCCTGCGCACCTCGCTCTCCCTGGAGGACTTCGTCCGCGTGGCCCGCTCCCTGGACCTCCCGGAGGACCCCACCTCACCGCTGGGCGAGGCGCTCCAGGTGCGCGCCGTACTGAGCCGCCCGGCGGAGGAGCGCGCGGAGCGCGCCGAGCGGGCCGACACCTCCGACATCCCCGCGAGGCCGCCGTACGAGGACTTCCGGGACGAGGTGGAGTGGCTCAGCAAGGTGGCCTCCTCCTTCGACGGCCTCGGCCGGCGGCCCTCCGGCGCGGTCGGCGCCGGCCTGCTGTCATGACGGCGCTGGCCGGCCGGCCCGGGGGCGGCGAGGAACGGGAAGCGGCCCTGCGGCTGGCCGTGCGGACCATCGGACGCCTGGTGGCCCTGGACACCGAGCGCGGCGCGACGGCCGCCGTGCCCGCCGTACGCGAAGCCCTGCGGCGGATCCCGGAACTGTCGGCCGATCCCGGCGCCCTGCACGCCTACGACCCGGACCGGCTCGCGGCCCTCGCCGAGCTGAGCGAGGTCATCGGCTGGATCCTCTTCGACGCCGGCCGCTACCGGCACGCCCACCGGATGAACGCGCGGGCGCTGGCCCTGGCGCAGCTCTGCGGCGACCGCTCGACGGGGCGGCTGGTGCTGCTGAACCACAGCATGCTCGCCACCCACACCGGGCGGCCGCGCGCGGCCCTGGACGCCGCCGCACGCGTGGCCGGGCCGCGGCCGCTCCCCTCCCGGGTCGCCGCCCTCGTCCTCATCCGCCAGGCCCACGCGACCGCCCTCCTCGGTGGTTGCAGGCGGCCGCTGGAGCTGATCTCCCGGGCCCGCAGCCGCTTCCTGGACGGCGTCTCGGCGCGGGACCCGCACTGGGCGTGGTGGATCGACGAGGCCGAGCTGCTGGGCCACGAGGGCTGGGTGCAGGCCAGGCTGCGCCGCTGGGACCGGGCCATCCCCCTGCTGCACCGGGCGGCCACCGCCCCCGGCCCCTCCTACCGGCACCTGTTCACGGCCGAGCTGCTCTCCGCCCTCGTGGCGGCCGGGGCCTGGCGGGAGGCGGAGGAGCTGATCGCGCGGGTCGCTCCGGGAGCCGCCGCCATCGGTTCGGTGCGGACCACCGGGACGCTCGGCAGGACGGCGGCCGCCCTCCGCCGGGACACGGGCGCTCCGGCCCCGCTGCGGGACGCGGCGGACTTCCTGCTGGAATCGCTGCCCGCCTAGACCCCCCGGACCGGGACCCCGGACACCGGCCGGCCCGCCGGCCGGCCTCCGGACCGACACGTCCGCAGATCGCGGACCACACCCACGAACAGACAGGACGACGACATGCGCTCCTTAAGGATCTCCACGCCCGCCGCCGCTCTCCTCGCGGCGGCCGCGCTCCTGTTCGCCTTCGGCGGACCGGTGTCGCAGGCCTCTCCCGGCACCCGCTCGGCCTCGGCGGCGTCCGCCTCCGCGGACACCGCCGAACAGGGCAGCGCGTACATCTCCACCCACCTCTACTTCGGCACCGGCCGGCACGACGGCCACCCGCCCATCACCGAGGAGGAGTTCAACAAGTTCATCGCCGACGTGGTCACGCCCCGGTTCCCCTCCGGTCTGACCCTGCAGGAGGGCCGCGGCCAGTGGCGCGACAAGGACGGTGACATCAACCGCGAGAGATCGTACGAGCTGACGGTCATGTACCCGGTGCGCGAGGCGCCCGCCCGCAACGCCGACATCGAGTACATCCGCCGCCTCTACTGCGACATCTGGGAGCTGGAGTCCGTGGGCCGCGCCGACGTCCGGGCCCAGGTCGACTTCTGACCGCAGGGCGGGTGCCCGGCGTCGGGGAGGTCCGTCCCGGCGCCGGGCAGGAGCCCCCGTCCGGCAGAGCGCCCCGCACCGGGCCCTCGGATAGGGTGAAACCGGTACGAATCAGGCCTTCCGGGGTGAGGTCGGTGCATTGGACACTTACCAGTCGACGAGCAACGTGCCCGACCCGCCGACGGCGGCGGTCGGGTACGCGGGCGTACTGCGCGAGCTGCTCCCGATCGCCCTGTGGCGGGAGGACGCGGACGGCCGCGTCGTGGAGTGGTCCCTCGCCGCCCAGGACCTGCTGGGCCACCGCCCCGAGGACGTCCTCGGCCGCCGCGGCACCGCCGTGCTCGTCCCCGAGGCCAACCGCGAACTCGCCGACGATCTGACCCGCCGCGTCCAGGCCGGCGAGACCGTCGTGGGCACCCTGCCCGTGCGCCACCGCGACGGCCACCGGGTCGCGATGGAGATGTGGATCGTGCCCGCCGCCGACCCCCAGGGCCGTACGGGTGCCCTGCTCATCGCCGTCGAGACCTCCGAGGTCCTGCGGATGCGGGACTCCCTCGCCGCCCTCCAGAGCCTCTTCACCCAGTCCCCGATCGGCCTCGCCACCCTCGGCTCCGACCTGCGCTTCCTGCGCGTCAACGACGCCCTCGCCCGGATGAACGGCGTCCCCGCCGCCGCGCACCTCGGCAAACGCCTCACCGAGGTCGTGCCCGGCGTCAACGCCACCGCCCTGGAGGCCACGATGCGCCAGGTGCTCGAACAGGGCACCGCCGTCGTCGACGTGCGCCGCACCGGCCGCACCCCGGCCGACCCCGACCAGGACCGCACCTGGTCCTGCTCCTACGCCCCGCTGCTCGACGGCAGCGGGCGCCGCCTCGGCCTGATCGCCTCCCTCATCGACATCACCGAGAGCCAGCGGGCCCAGCTCGAGGCCGAACGCGCCCGCACCCGCTTCGCCCTGCTCGCCGAGGCCGGCACCCGCATCGGCACGACCCTCGACCTGCGCCAGACCGCCCAGGAGATCGCGGACCTGCTGGTCCCGCAGCTCGCGGACTCGGCCGACGTCCAGCTCCTCGAGGCCGTACTGGACCCCGACGAGAGCCCCGCCGCCGCCCAGGGGCTCCTGCGCAGGCTCGCCGCGACCTTCCCCGACCCCTCCGCCCCCACCGCCCGGCTGGCGCCCGGCCAGACCCTGCGGATCCCCGCCGGCTCGGTCTACGAACGGGTCATCGCCGAGGGCCGGCCCATGAACCTCTACGTCACCGACATCCCCGCGCTGATCACCGACCCCCGCGCCGGAGCGCTGCGCGACTACCTGGCCACCCTCGGATCGGCCCGCATGGTGCCGCTGGTCGCGCGCGGCAAGGTCCTCGGGGCCGTCGCCGTGACCCGGCTGCGCTCCCGCGAGCCCTTCGACGCGCAGGACTGCGTACTCATCGACGAACTCGTCGCCCGGGCCGCCCTCAACATCGACAACGCCCGGATGTACACCAGCCAGCGCCAGGCCGCCCTCACCCTCCAGCGCAGCCTCACCAACAGCGCGCTCCCGGAGGTGCCCGGCCTGGAACTCACCGGCCGCTACCTGCCCGCGAGCGAGCACGACGTCGGCGGCGACTGGTACGACGTCATCCAGCTGCCCCGCGGCCGCACCGGCCTCGTCATCGGCGACGTCATGGGCCACGGCATCCACGCGGCCGCCGTGATGGGACAGCTGCGCACCGCCGTGCGCACCCTCGCCCGCCAGGACGTGCCGCCGGCGCTGCTGCTGCGCTCCCTCGACGCGGTGGTGGCCGACCTCGGCGAGGACCAGATGGCGACCTGCGTCTACGCCGTCCACGACCCGGCGGCCGGGGGCTGCCTCGTCGCCCGCGCGGGCCACCCGCCGCCCGCCGTGGCCACCCCCGACGGGCGGGTCGCCTTCCTGCACGGACCGCCCGGCACCCCGCTGGGCACCGGCGGGCGCGACTTCCGCACCGAAGAGGTCCCGCTGCCGCCCGGAACCCTGCTCGCCCTGTACACCGACGGGCTGATCGAGTGCCGCCACCGGGACCTCGACGAGGGGCTGGACCTCCTCGCGCGGGCGCTGCGCCAGGCCGGCCGGCCGCTGGAGGAGCTGTGCGACGGCATCCTGGCCCGGCTGCTGCCCGACGCCCCGCAGGACGACGTGGCCGTACTCCTGGCGCGTACCGCCACCGCCGGGTGAGGGCCGGACGCGCGCACCCCCCGGGCCTCACCAGGCCAGGTCCTCCAGGGCGTCGAGGTCCATCGCGAGCAGCGGGGCCTCCGCGCCGCCCGACGGCGACAGCTCCGCCCAGATGACCTTGCCGCGCTCCGTGTAGCGGGTGCCCCACCGCTCGGCGTACTGCGCGACGAGGAACAGGCCCCGGCCCCCTTCGTCGGTGGTGGCCGCGTACCGCAGGTGCGGGGAGGTGCTGCTGCCGTCGGAGACCTCGCAGATCAGGTTCCGGTCGCGCAGCAGGCGGACCCGGATCGGCTCGTTCCCGTACCGGATGGCGTTGGTGATCAGCTCGCTGAGGATCAGCTCGGCGGTGAACGAGGCCTCCTCCAGGCCCCAGTCCCGCAGCTGGTCGGCGGCCTCGCGACGCACCCGGGAGACGGCCGCCGGCTCCTCGGGGACCGCCCACTCGGCGATCCGGCCCGCCTCCAGCCGCCGCGTGTCGGCGACCAGCAGCGCGATGTCGTCGCTCGGCGCCGGGAAGAGCAGCGCCGCCAGCAGGTCCGCGCAGGCCTGCTCGGGGCTGCGGCCGGGCCGGGACAGGGTGTCGCTCAGCAGGGCCAGCCCGCTGTCGAAGTCCCGGTCGCGGTCCTCCAGGAGCCCGTCCGTGAACAGCACGAGCCGGCTCCCCTCGGGCAGCACCAGCTGCACCGTCTCGAAGGGCATGCCGCCCACCCCGAGCGGGAGGCCGGTCGGCAGCTCGGGGAACTCCACCCGCCCGTCCGGGTGGACGAGGGCGGGCCCCGGGTGTCCGGCGCTGGCCATCGTGCACTGCCCGGACACCGGGTCGTAGACGGCGTACAGGCAGGTGGCGCCGGTGATGCCGGCCGGCTGCTCGTCCGCCCCGCCGACGGGGCCCGCGCCGGTGCCGCCCGCCTCGGCCGTCGCGCCGCCCTCCAGCTGGTCGATCCGGTTGGTCAGCTCGTCCAGGTGACCCAGCAGCTCGTCGGGCGGCATGTCCAGGGTGGAGAAGTTGTGCACGGCGGTCCGCAGCCGGCCCATCGTCGCCGCCGCGTGCACCCCGTGGCCGACCACGTCGCCCACCACCAGCGCCACCCGGGTCCCGGGCAGCGGGATCACGTCGAACCAGTCCCCGCCCACCCCCGCCTTCGCGGGCAGGTACCGGAACGCCACGTCCACCGCGCTCAGCTCCGGCAGCACCCGCGGCAGCAGGCTGCGCTGGAGGGCCACGGCGGTGGCGTGCTCGCGGGTGAACCGCCGGGCGTTGTCGACGGAGACCGCCGCGCGCGTCCCCAGCTCCTCGGCGAAGGACAGGTCCTCCTCGTCGAAGGCCTCCGGGGTGTCGGCCGCCCGCCAGAAGTTGGCCATGCCGAGGACCACGCCCCGGGCCTGGAGCGGTACGGAGATCAGCGAGTGGAACCCGTAGTCCAGGGCCTGCTTCGTCCCGGCCTCGTCCTGCGCCCGCCAGCCCATCGCCGCGTGCAGGTCGGCGGCCAGCACCGCGTGGCCGGCCGCGAGGGCCGCCGCCATCGGGGCCGTCGGCACCTCGAAGCGGATGAGGTCGCCGACCGGCTGGAGCGGCTGGTCGGAGCGGGTCCCGCACATCGCCGCCCGCCGCATCTGCGTGTGCAGCCCGGAAGCCGGCGAGGGCTCCTCCCCGCGCAGCACCGGCTCCAGCAGCTCGACGGTGACGAAGTCCGCGAAGCGCGGCACGGCCACCTCCGACAGCTCCTCGGCCGTGCGCACGACGTCCAGGGTGGTGCCGATCCGCACTCCCGCCTCGTAGAGCATCTGGAGCCGCTCCCGGGCCACCTCGGCCCGCCCGGACAGCGCCGCCAGCTCGGTGGTGTCGCGCAGGGTCGTGACACTGCCCGACGGCCGCCCGGCGTACGGCTCGGTGGGCCGTACGTTGACCGCCAGGAGCCGGTCGCCCGCCAGGTGGACCTCGTCCGTCGCGACCCGGCCCGACAGCAGCAGTTCGGTGGTGCGCGGGTCCAGGCCGAGGTCGCCGACGTGCTGCTGTTCGGCGTCGGGCGGCAGGTTCAGCAGCCGCCGGGCCTCGTCGTTGGCGAGCAGCAGCCGGTGGTCGGCGCCGACGATCAGCACGCCCTCGCGCACGGCGTGCAGCACCGCCTCGTGGTGCTCGTTCATCCGGGCCATCTCCTCGGCGCCCAGGCCCCGGGTCTGGCGCCGCAGCCGCCGGCTGACGAGGGCGGCGCCGCCGGTGCCCAGCAGCAGGGCGCCCGCGGCGGCGCCGAGCAGCAGCGGCAGCTGGCCCTCGACCACGTGGCCCACGTTCTCCACCTCGATGCCGGTGGCGACCAGCCCCACGACGGTGCCCTGCGCGTCGCGTACGGGCACCACGGCGCGGACCGCGTCGCTGGGGTCGCCCTTGAACACCTCCGTGAAGGACTGCCCGGCCGCCGCCCGGGCGATGTCCCCGGTGGCGCGCTGCCCGATCAGGTCGGGCCGGGCGTCCGTGTACCGGATCCCGTCGGTGGTCATGACGGCGATGAAGTCCAGCCGCGAGGCGCGGCGCGCGGCGTCGGCCAGCGGCTGGAGCTCGGCCGTGGGATCGGGCGACTTCAGGGCCGCGGGCAGGCCCGGGGCGTGGGCGAAGGCCTCGGCGGCGGCCAGGGACCGCCCGCGGGCGCCCCGCTCGCTGTCGTAGCGGGCCTGGAACACCAGGGCGAGCGCGGCGGCGGTGATCAGCAGGGCCACGATGACGGCGGTGAGGGAGAACACCTGGCCGGCGAGACTGTTGCGGGCCAGCGAGAGGCGCGCGCGCAGGCTCACCGGCCGTGCCCGCCTGTCCCGACCCGAACGTCCGGTCATGAGCCCTTTCTAACACTGTCGCCGCCCGCGGGGGCGCTGGCCGCGGCCGCCCGGTACGCGCGGGGGCTCAGTCCGAAGGAGGCGCCGAAGTGCTGGCGGAAGGTGACCTCGCTGGCGAACCCGGCGCGCCGGGCCACTTCGGGCACCGGATGGTCGGTGCGCTCCAGCAGTTTGCGGGCCTCGTCCAGACGGCGGCTCAGCAGCCATTTGTGCGGTGTGGTGCCGGTGGCCGCGCTGAAGTGCCGGGCGAAGGAACGCGGGGACATCCCCGCCCACCGGGCCAGGGTGGCCACGTCCAGCGGCTCGTGCAGCCGGCGCAGGGCCTGCTGGCGGACGGCGGCCAGCGCCTCGGCGCCGCGGTCCGCCGCCGGGGTGGGCCGGTCCAGGTACTGGGCGTGGTCCCCGGTCCGGAAGGGGCCCGTCACCATCGAGCGGGCGATGGCCGCCGCGGCCTCCGCGCCGTGGGCCTCGCGGACCAGGTGCAGGCACAGGTCGATCCCGGAGGCCACCCCGGCGGAGGTCCACAGCCCGTCGTCCTCCACGAAGAGCGGGGCCTCCTCGACCAGCACCGCCGGGTGGCGGGCCGCGAGCTGCGGCGCCAGCCACCAGTGCGTCACCGCCCGGCGGCCGTCGAGCAGCCCGGCCTCGGCGAGTACGAAGGCACCGGCGCACAGCGCGGCCACCGGCGTCCCCCGGGCGTGCGCCGCGCGCAGGGCGGCGAGGACCGGCTCGGGCGTGGGATCGGCGGGCTCCGCCAGCGCCGGTACGACGACCAGGTCGGCCTGCTCCAGCCAGTCCAGGCCCCGGTCGGGCATCAGGGTCAGCCCGCCGGGCAGGGCGATCGGCCCGCTGTCCAGGGCGCAGCGGCGCAGCTCGAACGGGGGAACCCCGCTGCGGCTGCGGTCCGGGCCCCAGACCTCGGTGATCACGGCGAGGTCGAAGCTGCGGATCCCGGGCTGGGCGACGATCGCGACGCGCTGCATGCGGCCACTCTGCCAGACCCCGGGGCGCCGGTCCTGCCAGCCTGGCAGGATCCCATCGATCCCCGGCCCCGCAGCCCCTGGGACGCCGCGGGGGCCGGCGACACGATGGAGCCATGACCGAGAACACGATCGCCCTCGCAGCCGACAGCGCCCTGCTCGTCATCGACGTCCAGAAGGGCTTCGACGACGCGTCCTTCTGGGGGCCCCGGGACAACCCGGCCGCCGAGGGGAACATCGCCGCCCTCATGGACGCCTGGCAGCGGACCGGACGCCCGGTGGTGCTCGTCCGGCACGCCTCGCGGCCCGGCTCCGTCCTGGCTCCCGACCACCCCGGACACGCTTTCAAGGACTTCGTCGAGGAGCGGCGCGGCCAGGAGGCCCTGCTGGTCACCAAGACCGTCAACTCGGCCTTCTACGGCACCCCGGACCTCGGGGACTGGCTCACCGCGAGCGGCATCCGCCAGCTGGTCGTCGCCGGGATCCAGACCAACATGTGCGTCGAGACCACGGCCCGCATGGCGGGGAACCTCGGCTACGAGGTGCTGCTCCCGCTGGACGCCACCCACACCTTCGACCTGGCCGGCCCGGGCGGCCTGTCCCTGACGGCCCGCGAGCTGGCCGCCGCCACGGCCGTCAACCTCCAGGGCGGCGGCTTCGCCCGCGTGGTGAGCACGGCGCAGCTGCTCGACGCCTGCGCCTCCCGGGCCGCCGCGTAGGCCGCGCGAGCAGCGTCCCGGCCGCCGCGGTGGTCCCGGGACCGGTGGGGTTCACGACCGGCACGGCCGAGGCCCGGCCCCCCCCCCCCCCGGGGGGGC
>NZ_JBEZKZ010000092.1:0-27032 GCF_040651895.1 Streptomyces sp. NPDC048352 | reverse complement strand
GGGCCCACCGGGCGGGCGACCGGCCCCGCCCGCCGCCGGGCGCCGGGCGGGGGCCGCCGGGTTCCGGGGGATGTGGATCGCCTCCGTACAGAACGTGGACTGGCCCTCCGAGAGCGGCCTGTCCGCCCGGAAGCAGCGCGCCGAGCTGATCGCGCTCCTCGACACGGCCGTGGCGCGCCGGCTCAACGCGGTGATCCTCCAGGTCCGGCCGGCCGCCGACGCCCTGTGGCCCTCGACGCACGAGCCGTGGTCGCAGTGGCTGACCGGCGTGCAGGGCCGCGACCCGGGCTGGGACCCGCTGGGCACGGCCGTCACCGAGGCGCACGCGCGCGGGCTGGAGCTGCACGCCTGGTTCAACCCGTACCGGGTGGCCAACCACACCGACCCCTCCCGGCTCGCCTCCTCGCACCCCGCGCGCCGCAACCCGGACTGGACCGTCCCCTACGGCGGCAAGCTCTACTACAACCCCGGCCTGCCCGAGGTGCGCACCTTCGTCCAGGAGGCGATGCTCGACGCCGTCTCCCGCTACCCCGTCGACGCGGTGCACTGGGACGACTACTTCTACCCGTACCCCGTGGAGGGGGAGTACTTCGACGACGACGAGGCCTACGACGAGTACGGCGGCTCCTTCGCCACCCGCGCCGCCTGGCGCCGCCACAACACCGACACCCTCGTGTACGAGATGTCCCAGCGGCTGCGCACCGTCCGCCCGGCGGCGCGGTTCGGCATCAGCCCCTTCGCGGTGTGGCGCAACCAGGGCACCGACCGGCTCGGCTCGGCCACCCGGGCGGGCGTCCAGACCTACGACGACCTCTACGCGGACACCCGCAGGTGGGTCCTGGAGGGCTGGATCGACTACATCGCGCCGCAGGCGTACTGGCACATCGGGCACCCCCAGGCCGACTACGCCGCGGTCGTCCCCTGGTGGGCGAAGACGGTCGCGGGCACCGGGGTCGACCTGTACGTGGGCGAGGCGCTCTACCGCTGCGACGCCCACAGCTCCACCGCCGCCTGGCGCGACCCCGCGGAACTGTCCCGGCACCTGACCTTCGCCCGCCGCCACCCGCAGGTCCGCGGCCACGCCTACTTCTCGGCGAAGTACGCGGTCGCGGACCCCAACGGGGCGCTGGCCCGGGTCGTCGCCGACCACTACCCGACGGCCGTGCCGCCGAACTGAGTCAGTGCCAGGGGGTGGTCGTGGCCTTGCCCTCGGCCTCGTCCGGGTGGCGGACGACGCAGTCGGGGCCGGGGGACATGACGGCGTCGTGCCCGTCCGGGAAGTGCACCCGGTACGGAGGGGCGCCGTTCTCGCCCAGGACCTCGACGATCTCGCCCACCCTGTCGTGCTGCCCCACGATCCTGCCGTGCTGCACCAGCTGGTCGCCCTCGGTCGCGCGCATCTGCTGACCTCCCTCGGAGCCGGTCCGATCCGGTGCTAGAAGTTTAGGCCGATACGGGGCTATTTGACCCGCTGGGTCACGGTGATGCAGACCAGGACCGCGCAGGCGGCGAGCGGTGTGGCCGGGGACAGCCGCTCGCCCAGCAGCGCCACCGACCACACCAGGGTCAGCAGCGGCTGGGCGAGCTGGAGCTGGCTGGCGCGCGGCGCCCCGATCTCGGCCATCCCCCGGTACCAGACGTACAGCCCGAGGAACGTCGAGCCGGCCGCCGCCCACACCAGCCCGGCCACGCCGTGCCAGGTCAGGTGCACCGGCTCGGACGCCAGCCCGAACGCGGAGCCGGCCAGCGTCAGCGGCAGGCACATCACCAGCGCCCAGCCGATCACCTGCCAGCCCGGCATGGCCCGGGCCAGGCGCCCGCCCTCGGTGTAGCCGGCGGCGCACACCAGCAGCGCCCCGAACAGGTAGGCGTCGCCCGCCGAGACGGAGCCGCCGCTCTGGGCCAGGGTGAAGCCGAGCACCACCGCGGCGCCGGCGACGGCCGCCGCCCAGAACCGGCCCGAGGGGCGGGCTCCGGTGCGCAGGGCCGACAGGGCGGCCGTCGTCAGCGGCAGCAGCCCCACCACGACGGCGGCGTGCGAGGTGGTCGAGGTCTGCAGGGCGAGGGTGGTCAGCAGCGGGAAGCCGACCACCACTCCGGCGGCGACCACGGCCAGGCCCGCCCAGTGCTCGCGGGCCGGCAGCGGCACCCGTCCGGCCAGCAGGAAGGCGCCGGCGATCACGGCGGCCAGCACACTGCGCAGCGCGACGAGCGACCAGGGGCCGAAGCTCTGCAGACCCCAGGCGGTGGAGGGGAAGGTCAGCGAGAACGCGACGACCCCGAGGAGGGCCAGGGCGGTGCCGCCGCGGAGGCCGGTACGTCCGGAGGTGCGTCCCTCCACCTGGACTGCTATCGAGGTCGGGCGAGTAGCGCTATTCTGTGCTGTCATGTACGAGCGTAGCAGTGTGGCCGAACTGGCAGAATCCCTGAGGTCGGAACTCGACCGCTATCCGGTAGGTGGAAAGCTCCCGTCCAGCCGGGCCATGGTCGAGCGCTACCGGGTCAGCCCCGTGACCGTCTCCCGGGCCCTCGCGCAGCTCGCCGCCGAGGGACTCGTCGTCACCCGGCCCGGCGCGGGGGCCTTCCGCGCCCGCCCCCGTACGGCCGACCCCGCGCCCGGCGACACCTCCTGGCAGGAGGTCGCCCTCAGCGCCGAAGGCGCCGGGGAGGTCGTCCCGCGCTCCGTGGACGCCGCCGGGGTCGTGAACTCGCTCGCCCTCCCGCCGCCCGGGGTCATCGAGCTCAACAGCGGCTACCTGCACC
Source organism: Streptomyces sp. NPDC048352 (assembly GCF_040651895.1). Taxonomy (NCBI): domain Bacteria; kingdom Bacillati; phylum Actinomycetota; class Actinomycetes; order Kitasatosporales; family Streptomycetaceae; genus Streptomyces; species Streptomyces sp. NPDC048352. The sequence continues at coordinate 24,269 of NZ_JBEZKZ010000092.1, read as the reverse complement.
CCTCGCTCCAGCCCGAGCGGGCCATGGCGGCGGCCCTGGCCCGCGCCGGACGCCGGCCCGGCGCGTGGGGGCGTCCGCCCCTGGAGGGGCTGCCCGAGCTGCGCGACTGGTTCGCCCGGGAGATCGGGGGCGCGGTCGGGGCGGTGGGCGCCGCCGACGTGCTGATCACCGCCGGCGGGCAGAGCGCCCTGACCACCGCCGTACGGGCGCTGGCCCCGCCGGGGGCTCCGATCCTGGTCGAGTCGCCCACCTACCCCGGCCTGCTGGCCATCGCCCGCGCCTCCGGCTGCCGGCCGGTACCCGTCCCGGTGGACGCCGAAGGGGTCCGGCCGGAGCTGCTGGCCGCCGCCTTCGAAGCCACCGGCGCACGGGTCTTCGTATGCCAGCCGCTGTTCCAGAACCCGACCGGCGCCGTGCTGTCGCCCGCGCGGCGCACCGAGGTGCTGCGCATCGCGCGCGCCGCCGGGGCCTTCGTGGTCGAGGACGACTACGCGCGGGCCCTGGCCCACGAGGACGCCGGTCCGCTGCCCGCGACGCTCGCCGCCCAGGACCGCGACGGGGTCGTCGTCCACGTGCGGTCCCTGACCAAGGCCACCTCGCCCAGCCTGCGCGTCGGCGCCCTCGCCGCCCGCGGCCCGGTGCTGGACCGGCTGCGGGCCATCCAGATCGTCGACAGCTTCTTCGTGCCGCGCCCCCTCCAGGAGGCCGCGCTCGAACTGGTCGGCGCGCCCGCCTGGCCGCGTCACCTGCGGGCCGTCGCCGCCGAGCTGCGCCACCGGCGCGAGGTGCTCGCGGGCGCCCTGCGGCGGGAGCTGCCCGGCGCCGAGCTCGCCCACCTGCCGTCGGGTGGCTTCCAGCTGTGGGTGCGCCCCGGCGGCGACGGCGACGACGCCGGCTTCGCGGCGGCTGCCCTGCGCGCGGGGGTCGCGGTCACCCCGGGCCGCCCGTACTTCTGCGCCGAACCGCCCGCCGCGCACGTGCGGATGAGCTTCGCGGGGGTGCCGGGCCCCGGGGAACTGGTGGAGGCGGTGCAGCGGCTGCGCGGCGGCCTGCCCGAGGAGCTCCTCGGCGGGGCGCGGAGCGGGCCGGCGGAAGCGGCCCAAACCCTGTTGAGGTGATCCGGACGCCACCCCTAGCCTGCGCACATGACCGAGCTGGAGATCACCTCCCTGGACCGCCGCCCCGAACTGGCCACCCGCCTCTGGGACATGAAGGACTCCTGGCCGGAGTTCGCCCGGCACGACCCGCTGGCCTGGCTGCTCTACCCGCGCCTGGTCGCCGAGTTCCCCGCGTACGTGTTCGTCGCCACCGACGGCGACGCTGTGGTGGCGCGGGCCTTCAGCGTCCCCTTCGCCCTGCACACGCCCGAGCGCGGCGGGGTGCTGCCCGGGCAGGGCTGGGACCGGGTCCTGATGTGGGCCTTCTCCGACCAGCGGCGCGGGGTGCGGCCCGACACGGTCAGCGCCCTGGAGATCTCCGTCGACGCCGGCCGGCAGGGCGAGGGCCTGTCCGGCAGGATGCTCGCCGCCATGCGGGAGGGCGCCCGTGCGGCCGGGTTCACGGAGGTGGTGGCCCCGGTGCGGCCCAACGGGAAGCCCGCCGAGCCCGACACCCCGATGTCCGAGTACGCGTACCGCACCCGCGAGGACGGACTGCCGTACGACCCCTGGCTGCGGGTCCACGTCCGCGCGGGGGCGGTCATCGACTCGGTGGCCCCGGTGTCGATGACCATCAGCGGCACCCTCGACGAGTGGCGCAAGTGGACCGGACTGCCCTTCGACACCCCGGGCCCGGTCCGCGTGCCCGGGGCGCTCAGCACCGTCCACTGCGACCCGGAGCACGACCGCGCGGTCTACCTGGAACCGAACGTATGGGTCCGCCACCCGCTCGGCGCCGGGCCGGCGGTCGCCGGATGATCGCCGTCCGTGCCGCCGGCCCGGGCGACGGGGGCGCCGTCGGCGAGATCCACGCCGCCGCGTGGGAGGCCGCCTACGCCCCCTTCTTCGCGCCGGCATTCGCCGCCGAGGGCGTCCGCAGTCGCCGCACCCGCTGGCACCAACGGCTCGCGGAGGACCCGCGGACGCTCCTGCTGGCCGAGGTGGACGGCCGCCCCCTGGCGATGTCCTGGTCGGGCCCCTCCGGGAGCCGGCCCGGCCTCGCGGAGATCCTCAGCTTCTACGGCCATCCCGACGGCTGGGGCAGCGGCGTCGCCGCCGTGCTGATGGCGGCGACGCTGGAGCGCCTGCGCGCCGACGGGTTCGCCCGGGCGCACCTGTGGACCCTGCGCGACACACCGCGTTCCCGCGGCTTCTACGCCAAGTGCGGCTTCGCCGGGACCGGTGGCGTACGGGCCCTGGACTTCGGCGACGGCCATCCGCTTGAGCAGGTCGAGTACGAGCGGGAGTGTTGAGGCAGGACCCTTGTCGTACAGGACCCCTTGTCGCACAGGGCGCCGCCGGACCGGAAGGGCCTTTGCATAAAACTGCATAGGTACGTATAGTCATGCCATCGAGGAGGAGGGTCCGATGGTGGTACGTGTAGCGGTGGCCGGAGCGAGCGGATACGCGGGCGGTGAAGTCCTGCGCCTGCTGCTGTCGCACCCCGAGGTGGAGATCGGTGCGCTGACCGGGCACTCCAACGCCGGCCAGTCCTTCGGACCGCTCCAGCCGCACCTCGTCCCGCTCGCCGGCCGGACCCTGGAGGCGACCACCCCCGAGGTCCTCGCCGGCCACGATGTCGTCTTCCTGGCGCTCCCGCACGGACAGTCCGCCGCCGTCGCCGCGCAGCTCGGCGACGACGTGCTCGTCGTCGACATGGGCGCCGACCACCGGCTGAAGGACTCCGCCGACTGGGACGCCTTCTACGGAGCCCCGCACGCCGGCACCTGGCCCTACGGGCTCCCCGAGCTCCCCGGCGGCCGGGCCGCCCTCGCCGGCACCAGGCGCATCGCCGTGCCCGGCTGCTTCCCGACCGCCGTCACGCTCGCCCTCTACCCCGCCTACCAGGCGCGCCTCGCCGAGCCGGAGGCCGTGATCGTCGCCGCCACCGGCACCTCCGGCGCGGGCAAGGCCCTCAAGCCGCACCTGCTCGGCTCCGAGGCGATGGGCACCGTGACCCCGTACGGCGTCGGCGGCGCCCACCGGCACACCCCCGAGATGGTGCAGAACCTCTCCCCGCTCGCCGGGGAGCGGGTCTCCGTCTCCTTCACGCCCACCCTCGTGCCGATGCCGCGCGGCATCCTCGCCACCTGCTCCGCCAAGGCCGTCCCCGGCACGACCGCGGAGTCGGTGCGCGCCGCGTACGAGAAGGCGTACGCCGACGAGCCCTTCGTGCGGCTCCTCCCCGAGGGCCAGTGGCCCACCACCAAGGCGGTGTACGGCTCGAACGCCGTCCACCTCCAGGTCGCCTACGACGGGTCCGCCCAGCGGATCATCGCCATCAGCGCGATCGACAACCTCGCCAAGGGCACCGCCGGCGGCGCGGTGCAGAGCATGAACATCGCCCTCGGGCTCCCGGAGGCGCTGGGTCTTTCCACGATTGGAGTGGCGCCGTGAGCGTGACGGCTGCACAGGGATTCACGGCGGCGGGCATCGCCGCCGGGATCAAGGCGAACGGCAACCCCGACCTGGCCCTCGTGGTCAACAACGGGCCGCGACTGGCCGCGGCGGGCGTCTTCACCTCCAACCGCGTCAAGGCCGCCCCCGTCCGCTGGTCCGAGCAGGTGCTGCGCGGCGCGACCGTCAGCGCCGTCGTCCTCAACTCCGGCGGCGCCAACGCCTGTACCGGCCCCAAGGGCTTCCAGGACACCCACGCCACCGCCGAAAAGGTGGCGCAGGTCCTCGGCGGTGAGCACAACGCCGGCGAGATCGCGGTGGCCTCCACCGGCCTGATCGGCGTCCTGCTCCCCATGGACAAGCTGCTCCCCGGCATCGAGACGGCCGCCGCCGCCCTGTCCGCCGACGGCGGCGAGGACGCCGCCATCGCCATCAAGACCACCGACACGGTGCACAAGACGGCCACCGTCACCCGGGACGGCTGGACCGTCGGCGGCATGGCCAAGGGTGCGGGCATGCTCGCCCCGGGCCTGGCCACCATGCTCGTCGTCCTCACCACCGACGCCGACCTGGACGGCCCCACCCTCGACAAGGCACTGCGCGAGGCGACCCGCACCACCTTCGACCGGGTCGACTCCGACGGCTGCATGTCCACCAACGACACCGTGCTGCTGCTCGCCTCCGGGGCCTCCGGCCAGGTGCCCGCGTACGCGGAGTTCGCCGACGCCGTACGGACCGTCTGCGACGACCTCGCCCGCCAGCTGATCGGCGACGCCGAGGGCGCCAGCAAGGACATCCGCATCGAGGTCGTCGGCGCGGCCAGCGAGGACGACGCGGTCGAGGTCGGCCGGTCCATCGCCCGCAACAACCTGCTCAAGTGCGCCATCCACGGCGAGGACCCCAACTGGGGCCGGGTGCTGTCCGCCATCGGCACCACCAAGGCGGCCTTCGACCCGGACCGGCTGAACGTGGCCATCAACGGGGTCTGGGTCTGCCGGAACGGCTCGGTCGGCGAGGACCGCGACCTGGTGAGCATGAAGGACCGCGAGGTCCGCATCACCGCCGACCTGTCCGCCGGCTCCGAGTCGGCCGTCATCTGGGCCAACGACCTGACCGCCGAGTACGTCCACGAGAACAGCGCGTACAGCTCATGAGCACCGCGAGGAAGCACACCGCGCTCCCCAAGGCCGAGATCCTCATCGAGGCCCTGCCCTGGCTGACCCGCCACAACGGCAAGGTCGTCGTCATCAAGTTCGGCGGCAACGCCATGATCGACGAGGACCTCAAGGCCGCCTTCGCCCAGGACGTGGTCTTCCTGCGCCAGGCCGGCCTCAAGCCGGTCGTGGTGCACGGCGGCGGCCCCCAGATCAACGCCCAGCTCGACAAGCAGGGACTGATCAGCGAGTTCAAGGCGGGCCTGCGCGTCACGACCCCGGAGGCCATGGACGTCGTACGGATGGTGCTGGCGGGCCAGGTCCAGCGCGAGCTGGTCGGGCTGCTGAACCAGCACGGGCCGCTCGCCGTCGGCATGACCGGCGAGGACGCCCACACCATCACCGCCACCAAGCACAGCCCGGAGATCGACGGCGAGCTGGTCGACATCGGGCGGGTCGGCGAGATCACCGCGATCGACACCGGCGCGATCGAGGCGCTGCTGGCCGACGGCCGGATCCCGGTGATCTCCTCCATCGCGCGCAGCGCCGACGACCACCACGTCTACAACGTCAACGCCGATACGGCCGCCGCGGCCCTCGCGGCCGCCCTCGGCGCCGAGACGCTGATGGTCCTCACCGACGTCGAGGGCCTCTACGCCGATTGGCCCAACAGCGACGAGGTCATCAGCCGGCTGACCGTCAGCGAGCTGGAGAAGCTGCTGCCCGAGCTGTCCAGCGGCATGGTGCCCAAGATGGAGGGCTGCCTGCACGCCGTCCGCAACGGCGTCACCACCGCCCGCGTGATCGACGGGCGGGTCCAGCATTCGATCCTGCTGGAGATCTTCACGGACGAGGGAATCGGCACGATGGTCGTGCCCGACGGACAGGGAGGGGATCCCCGGTGACCACCGGCAACGAGGAGTACCGCACCCGCTGGCAGGGTGCGCTGACCAACAACTACGGCACCCCCGCGCTGGCCCTCGTACGCGGTGAGGGCGCGCAGGTCTGGGACGCGGACGGCAGGCAGTACACCGACTTCGTCGGCGGGATCGCGGTCAACGCGCTCGGCCACGCCCACCCCGCCGTCGTCGCGGCCGTCACCGACCAGATCCAGACCCTCGGCCACGTCTCCAACCTCTACGCCTCCGAGCCCGTCCTCGCGCTCGGCGAGCGGCTGCTCCAGCTCTTCGGCCGCGAGGGCCGGGTGTTCTTCTGCAACTCCGGCGCGGAGGCGGTCGAGGCCGTCTACAAGATCGGCCGGCTGACCGGGCGGACCCACATGGTCGCCACCGGCGGCGGCTTCCACGGCCGGACCATGGGCGCCCTGGCGCTCACCGGCCAGCCGGCGAAGCAGCAGCCCTTCCTGCCGCTGCCCGGCGACGTCACGCACGTCCCGTACGGCGACGTGGAGGCCCTGCGGGCCGCCGTCACCGAGGAGACGGCCTTCGTCCTGATCGAGCCGGTACAGGGCGAGAACGGCGTGGTCGTCCCGCCCGCCGGCTACCTGACGGCCGCCCGCGAGATCACCCGGGCCACCGGGACGCTGCTCGCCCTCGACGAGGTCCAGACCGGCATCGGCCGCTGCGGCACCTGGTTCGAGCACCAGCAGCACGAGGGGGTCGAGCCCGACCTCGTCACGCTCGCGAAGGGCCTCGGCGGCGGGCTTCCCATCGGCGCGGTGGCCGCCTTCGGCCCGGCCGCCGGCCTGCTCCAGCCGGGCCAGCACGGCACCACCTTCGGCGGGAACCCGGTCGCCTGCGCCGCCGGCCTCGCCGTGATCGACACCATCGCCGCCGAGGGGCTGCTCGACCGGGTCAAGGCGCGGGGCGAGCGGCTGCGCTCCGGAATCGAAGCCTCCGCCCATGGGCTGGTCTCCCACGTCCGCGGGTCGGGGCTGTTGCTGGGTATCGTGCTGACGGAGCCGCTCGCACCGCAGGTGCAGCAGGCGGCCCAGAAGGCCGGATTCCTGGTCAACGCGCCCGCCCCCGACGTCGTACGGCTGATGCCCCCGTTCGTCATCACCGAGGCCGAGGTCGACGCGTTCGTCCGGGCACTGCCCGGCCTCCTCGACGAAGCGGGACGATCCGGAGAATGAGACGACGATGAGCCAGGCCCAGGAACCCGAGCAGAACGGCGGCCCCTCCGTTCCGCAGACCCGGACCGCCCGCCACCGCCGGATCGTGGACATCCTCAACCGGCAGCCGGTCCGCTCCCAGAGCCAGCTGGCCAAACTGCTCGCCGACGACGGGCTGAGCGTCACCCAGGCGACGCTCTCCCGCGACCTCGACGAGCTGGGCGCGGTCAAGATCCGCAACACCGGCGGCGAGCTCATCTACGCGGTGCCCAGCGAGGGCGGCTTCCGCACCCCGCAGGCCCCGCTCGGCGAGTCGGCGAAGGAGGAGCGCATGCGGCGCCTCTCCGGGGAACTGCTGATCTCGGCGGAGGCGTCGGCGAACCTCGTGGTCCTGCGCACCCCGCCCGGCGCGGCCCAGTTCCTCGCCTCGGCCATCGACCAGGCCGAACTCCACGCGATCCTCGGCACCATCGCGGGCGACGACACCCTGATGCTCATCAGCCGCGACCCGGCGGGCGGCCAGGCCCTGGCGGACCACCTCCTCCGCCTGGCCCAGAAGGAGGGCTAGCGGCTCCCTTCAGTACCGGGTCATGGCCAGGGCGCCGGCCTCCGTGCCGATCGCGATGTGCGGGCGGCGGCGGGGGTTCGCCCAGCGGAGGATCGCGCGCATGGCCCGGTGCGGGACGGAGACGCAGCCGGCCGTGGCGCCCTTGCCGTTCACGTGCAGGAAGATGCCCGCGCCCCGGCCGCGTACGGGCCGGTCGTAGTTGAAGGCGATGACCAGGGCGTGCGCGTACTGCTCCTGGTACGCCACCAGGTGCTCCGCCTCGCCCGGCGCGCAGTCGGCCGGCAGCGGTTCCGTCCAGCGGTTGTACGCGGCGGAGGCGTTGTCCTGGCACCACCACGAACGGTCCGTCACCCGCCGGTAGCGGTATTTTGTACCGGCCGGCGGGCGCGCGGTGCCGAAGGCGTACGGCATCTCGTACAGGCCCGTCGGGGTGGTGTTCGTGCCCTGGACCCGGGAGCCGCCCTCCGTCAGCCCGTTGGCGCCGAACCGGGCGGGCGCGCTGCCCGCCTCGAACCAGTGGCCCGCGCGCCGGTCCCACCAGGTCAGCGTCCCCGTCGTGGATCCGGGCGCGGGCGCGACGGCGGTGATCAGCTGGCTGCCGCCGCCGGTGTCGGCGAGGCGGGCCGGCAGCGGATCGGGACCGTACGGGAAGAGCCCGGCGAGAACCAGCGAGCCCGTGAGCAGAGCGGTACGCAGCACACCCCAGACGGTACGGCCGACGGGGCCGGCGGCCGCGCAGGCAGGCCGTCGAAGGGGCTCACAGCCGCAACCGGTGGAGGTCCAGGAGCCGGGCGGCGCGCGCCAGCAGTGCGCCGAGCTCCGCCTGGTGCGCCTCGCCCTCGTCCAGGGTGCTGAGCCAGTTCCAGTTGACGACGGTGACCCGCGCCTGCCTGCTCAGGCCCGGGTCGGGGTCCGTCAGCATGGCGACGGACGCCCGCAGTTCCGCGCTCCCGCCCCGCCCGCGCAGCATCCGGAACGCGGCCCTTCGCGTGTGCGCGGGCCACTCGGGGCCGGTACGGGCGGCCAGCGCGGCGGCGTCCAGCCGGCCGGCCCCGGGCAGCAGGCTGAGCGCGGCCTCGCGGGCCGCCGAGGGGGACGGGTCCTCCAGCATCGCGAGCAGGGCCGCGTCCCCGACGGTGAGGCCCAGCCGGCGGAGCGCGGCCACGGCGGCGGCCCGTACCGCGCCGTCGGGGTGGTCCAGCAGGGCGTGCAGCAGCGGCCCGTCGGACGGTCCGGCCACCTCGCGGAAGCCGGTCACCGCGTACGCGCTCACCCGTTCCGGGTCCGTGACGAGCTCGCGGTAGTGCGCGTACGGGTCGCCGCCGGCCTGCCGCAGCAGCCAGCGGGCACAGGCCCGTACGCGGCCGGCCCGGTCCGCCAGGTGGTCCACGGCCTGCGCCGCCCGCCCGGCCCGGTGCAGCGCGGTGACCCCGGCGGCCCGTACCGCCGCGAAGCGGGAGCCGAGCAGGGCGTCGACCGCCCCGTCGTCCGGCCCGTCGGCGGCCATCGCCGCCAGGGCGGCATCGGTCCACATCCGGGCCGTCACCGGGTCGGGCTCGACGGCGGCCCGCCGGGCGGTCTCCCGTACGCCGAACCGCCCGGCGGCGAGGGCCACGCGGACGCCGAACCGGCGGACCGCCAGGTCGGCAGCCCCGCACAGGGCCTCCAGGAGGCGGTCGCGCTGCTCGGGCGTCAGCGCGTTCCAGCTCCACGTCGTGCACGGCCGCCCGGGGCGCCACCAGGCGGCGAGGAGCGAGTAGCGGCCGCTCAGCGCGGCCTCCAGCTGCTCCACCGCCCAGCCGCCGTGCTCGCGGCCGCCCAGGCGCAGGATGAACGGGGTCAGGCCGAGCAGGACCTCGGCGGGGTGTTTGGCCACCACCCTGCCGAGGACCCTGCGGGCGCGGTCGCGGACCTGCGGCACCCAGTCGGCGCACCGGATCACCAGGAGCGGCAGCGGCGGGTTGCGCCACGCGGCGAGGGCGGCCATGCGGACCCGCCCGTCGGGGTGGCACAGCCGGGCCTCCAGGCGCTTGGCCCCGGGCTCGGTGCCGGGGGAGCGCAGGGCCCGGCGGACCTCCCGGTCGAAGGCGATCCAGGCGTCCGGGCCGTTCCCGGCGAGCCTGGCGGCCACCGGCGAGGCGTCGCCGTGCAGCAGCCCCCTGGCCACGTTGCGCCCCCACGACGCGTTCTCGGCCGCGCTCCACATGTGCCCTCCCCGGGGTCGTTCCGCTCGCGCGATCGTAGGCGGCCGCCCCCGGCCCGCGCTCGCGATGAAGGGGCTGGTCAGCGACGGGCCCCCGGAGCTCGATTGACGAAACATACGGAGCAATGCATAGTTATGCCTACACCCCGGCCGGTCGCGCGTCGCATCGCGCCGTGAATCGTTTGACGCTGTACCGAGACGGTCTCTCCGCTTCCTGCGCGGCGGGGAGCCCGTCGCACCACCACCCTCCTGAGGAGCAGTAGCTGTGAGCAGCAACCACGGTGACGTCCGGCTCTGGGGCGGCCGGTTCGCCGACGGCCCGTCCGAGGCCCTCGCGAAGCTGTCCGCGTCCGTCCACTTCGACTGGCGCCTGGCGCCGTACGACATCGCCGGCTCGCGTGCCCACGCCCGTGTGCTCCACAAGGCCGGGCTGCTCACCGCCGACGAGCTGGAGCGCATGCTCGACGGCCTTGACCGGCTCGAAGCGGACGTCGCCGACGGCTCCTTCACCGGCACCATCGCCGACGAGGACGTGCACACCGCCCTGGAGCGCGGCCTGCTGGAGCGGCTCGGCCCCGACCTCGGCGGCAAGCTGCGCGCCGGGCGCTCCCGCAACGACCAGGTGGCCACCCTCTTCCGGATGTACCTGCGCGACCACGCGCGGACCATCGGCGGGCTGATCGCCGACCTTCAGGACGCGCTGGTCGGCCTCGCCGAGGCGCACGCGGACGTGGCGATGCCGGGCCGGACCCACCTCCAGCACGCGCAGCCCGTCCTCTTCGCCCACCACGTGCTGGCCCACGTGCAGGCCCTGTCCCGGGACGCGGAGCGGCTGCGGCAGTGGGACACCCGGACCGCGGTCTCCCCCTACGGCTCGGGGGCCCTGGCCGGCTCCTCGCTCGGCCTGGACCCGGAGGCGGTCGCCGCCGACCTGGGCTTCGAGCGGGGTTCGGTCGGGAACTCGATCGACGGCACGGCCTCGCGCGACTTCGTCGCCGAGTTCGCCTTCGTCACCGCGATGATCGGGATCAACCTGTCCCGGATCGCCGAGGAGATCATCCTGTGGAACACGAAGGAGTTCTCCTTCGTCACCCTCCACGACGCCTTCTCCACCGGCTCCTCGATCATGCCGCAGAAGAAGAACCCGGACATCGCGGAGCTGGCGCGCGGCAAGTCGGGCCGCCTCATCGGCAACCTGACGGGCCTCCTCGCGACCCTGAAGGCGCTGCCCCTGGCCTACAACCGGGACCTCCAGGAGGACAAGGAGCCGGTCTTCGACTCCTGCGACACCCTGGAGGTGCTGCTTCCGGCCTTCACCGGGATGATGGCCACCCTCACGGTCAACCGGGAGCGCATGGAGGAGCTGGCCCCGGCCGGCTTCTCGCTCGCCACCGACATCGCCGAGTGGCTGGTCAAGCAGGGCGTGCCGTTCCGGGTGGCGCACGAGGTGGCCGGCGAGTGCGTCAAGGAGTGCGAGGCGCAGGGGATCGAGCTGGACGAGCTCACCGACGAGCAGTTCGCGAAGATCTCGGAGCACCTGACCCCCGAGGTCCGCACCGTCCTCAACGTCGCCGGCGCCCTCGCCTCCCGCAACGGCCGCGGCGGCACCGCCCCGTCGGCGGTCGCGACCCAGCTCACCGAGCTGAAGGCCGACCTGGTCATCCAGCACGCCTGGGCGGTCCACAAGCAGTAGCCGCCGTGCCCGCAGGGGCGGTACGGGCTCCGGGCCCGTACCGCCCCTGCGGCGTGCCGGGCCCGGTGCGCCGCAGGGGCGGCGGGAAGGTCAGCGCGCCCAGTCCGCCAGGGCGTCGAAGTCCGGCCGGGTCAGGCCGATCCGCTCGTCCACGTACATCAGCAGGGCGTGCGCCGGGTGGCGCTGGTCGACGTACTCGTGGTCCATGGCCGTGATGTCGTCGTCGATCCAGGCGAAGGGCCGCGCGCCCGCGTACTCGAGGACGTACTGGGTCTTCCAGAAGGTGCCGCGCGGTGCCCGGCCGTGCATCTGCGGCCAGTCGATGAACGGGAGCCGCGGCAGCCCCAGGCGCGGCCCTATCCAGTCGTTCGCCTCGTCCTTCCAGGTGGTGGCCCAGACGAGGTCGTACGCGTCCGCCAGCGCGAGCAGCTCCGCTCCGTGGTCGGGGTTCAGCCAGACCCGCAGCGGCTTGCCCGTGGTGAAGCCGGTGGGCCGCATCCGGTGCGTGGTGTAGCCCTCGGGGCGGCGCTCGGCCTGGGCGGCGTACGGGTTCAGGGGGCCGTCGATGTCGATGAGCAGCAGTGGCTTCATGGCTCCGGGTTTCCTCTCCGGCCGCCCGGTCGGGCGGCTCGTCTTCCGATTGATCGAACAGGCTTGTGAGACGCGCGCGTCTCATTCGGGGTAGGCTTGTCTCATGGCTATGGATCGTGACCAGGTGCTCCGCGACGCGGCGGCCCTGCTCTCCCGCAAGTCGACCGCCACGATGGACGAGGTGGCCCGCGCCGCCGGCATCGGCCGTGCGACCCTCCACCGGCACTTCGCCGGGCGCGACGCCCTCGTACGGGCCCTCGAAGACCTCGGCATCCGCGAGTTCGAGGGCGCCTTCGACCGGGCCCGCCTCGACGAGGACACCGCCGTGGACGCCCTGAAGCGCCTGATCGCCGAGGCGGAGCCCAACGCCCAGCTGCTGGCCTTCCTCGTCACCGAGAACCAGCTCTTCGAGGGCGACCAGGTCAACGAGGGCTGGGCCCGCCTCGACGCCCGCGTCGGCGCGCTCTTCCGGCGCGGCCAGCAGGAGGGCGACATCCGCATCGACCTCAGCCCCGCCTGGCTCACCGAGGCCCTCTACGGCCTCATCGGCACCTGCGCCTGGGCCGTCATGGACGGCCGGGTCGCGGCCAAGGACTTCCAGTACATGATCACCGAGTTGCTGCTCGGCGGCGCCCGACGGAGTGTGGAGTGATGAGCCGAACGCAACAGCTGAACCGGCGGACGGGGGCGGAGGGGAGGAGCGCGGGGCGCTGGCTCGCCCTCTCCGTGCTCGTCCTGGCCGTCCTGCTGGTCGCGGTGGACGCCACCGTACTCGGCCTCGCGACGCCCTCCCTCAGCGAGGACCTCAAGCCGACCGGCACCCAGCTGCTGTGGATCGGCGACATCTACTCCTTCGTCATCGCCGGCCTGCTCGTCTCCATGGGCTCCCTCGGCGACCGGATCGGCCGCAAGAAGCTGCTCCTCAGCGGCGCCACCGCCTTCGGCGCCGTCTCGGTCCTGAACGCCTACGCGTCCAGCCCCGAGATGATGATCGCGGCCCGCGCCCTGCTCGGCGTCGCCGGCGCCACCCTCATGCCGTCCACCCTCGCGCTGATCCGCAACATCTTCCACGACCCGCGCGAGCGCAGCCTCGCCATCGGCATCTGGGGCGCCACCGCCTCCGCCGGCGCGGCCGTCGGACCCGTCGTCGGCGGGGCCCTGCTCCAGCACTTCTGGTGGGGCTCGGTCTTCCTCATCAACCTCCCGGTGATGATCGCCCTCGTCCTCGTCGGCATCCGGCTGCTGCCCGAGTCCAAGAACCCGGTCGCCGGCCCCTGGGACCTGCTCAGCGTCGGCCTGTCCCTCGTCGGCGTCATCGGCGTCGTCTACGCCGTCAAGGAAGGGGCCACCCACGGCGCCGTCCCGGGCGTCTGGATCGCCGCCCTCCTCGGCGCCGCCTGCCTGTACGCCTTCGTACGCCGCCAGTTCGCCCTCGCGTCCCCGCTGCTCGACATGCGGCTCTTCAGGCACCGCGGTTTCTCCGGCGCGGTCCTCGCCGACCTCCTGACCGTCTTCGGCCTCTCCGGCCTCGTCTTCTTCCTCTCCCAGTTCCTCCAGCTCGTCCAGGGCCGCGACCCGCTGGAGGCGGGCCTGGCCGAACTGCCCGCCGCCATCGGCGCGGTGGCCACCGGCCTGGTCGCGGGCCGGTTCGCCCGCCGGTACTCCGTACGCGTCATCGTGACCGGAGGGCTCACCGCGATCGGCCTGGCCCTCGGGGCGCTCACCGTGATCCACCGCGAGAGCGGCTACCCGCTGCTCGGCGCCGCCCTGCTCGTCGTCGGACTCGGCGCGGGCTTCTCCTTCACCGTCACCGCCGACGTCATCCTCTCCAGCGTCCCCAAGGAACAGGCCGGTTCCGCCTCGGCCGTCTCCGAGACCGCGTACGAACTCGGTGCGGCCCTCGGCATCGCCCTGCTCGGCTCCGTCGTCACCGGCGTCTACCAGGGCTTCACCGCCCCGGCCTCCGTCCCCGCCCCCCTGGCCGACGCCGCCCACGAGTCGCTCGGCGGCGCGGTGGAGGCCGCCCGCGCCCTGGACCCGCAGACCGCATCGGCCATGGTCGGCGCCGCCCAGGAGGCCTTCGTGGACGGCCTGCGGCTCGCCTCCGGCGTCGGCGCAGCCGTCCTGCTGGCCACCGCGGCGGCCGCCTGGTTCCTGCTCAGGGGACAGGAGCTCCAAGAGGGCGTCGAACACTGACGCACCGTCCGGCCACCGCGCCCCGGCGGGAGTTGACCGGGTTGACACGGTGATCACGGCCGGGACACGATCCCGGCGATGGAGATCACCGAGTTGAGCCCCGCGGAACGCCGCGTATGGGACGCCTTCCCCCGCGGCGAGGCCGTCGACTTCCGCGAGGGCCCCGGGGAGACCTCCCACGACGGGGGCACCTGGGGGCCCGAGCGCACCGTCCGCGCGGAAGTGCTGCGCGCCCTGCTCGTCGCCGGCTCCGCCGACGAGGGACACGTCGCCGGGATCAAGCTCTACGGCGCGAAGATCGCCGGCAAACTCGACCTGAAGTACGCGGTCGTGGACCACCCGATCCGGATGCGGGGCTGCTGGTTCGAGCGCAAGCCCATGATGTACGGCGCCCAGCTGCGCGCCGTCGTGCTCGGGGACTCCACCCTGCCGGGCCTGACCGCCGCCACCGTGCGCGTCGAGGTCGTGCTCAGGCTCTCCGGCTGCCGCATCGACGGCCCCGTCCGGCTCGCGGGCGCGAAGATCGCCGGCGGTCTCTTCCTCCAGGGGGCCGTCATCCGGCCCGGGGCCCTGCCCGACGAGGCGGACGAACCCCCGCTCCAGCTCAACCACGCCGACATAGGCACGGACATCATGGCCGACGGCCTCACCGTCCACGGCCAGTTCCGCCTCAACGGAGCCGGCGTCGCCGGCCAGATCAGCCTCGACGGGGCCCGGCTCCTCAACCCCGGCGGCATCGCCCTGCACGCCGAGACGCTGACCGTCGGCACCGACATACGCGGCAACCGGCTGCACGCCGAGGGCCTGGTCAACCTCACCGGCGCCCGAGTCCCCGGCCAGGTGATACTGAGCCGGGCGACCCTGTCCAACCCCGGCGACGTGGCCCTGCGCGTCAGCTCCGCCGTCATGGGGGAGTTCTGGCTGCGCAAGGCCCCCACCATCGACGGCATCGTCAACCTGCGCCGCAGCCAGTTCGACCTGCTGTGGGCCGAGCCGTCCGTGTGGCCCGCCCTGGTCCGCACCGACGGGCTCACCTACCGGCTGCTGCACCCGCACCTGCCGGCCGAGGACCGGCTGCCGCTGCTCGAACGCGAGGAGGACGGCTACCTCCCGTACGCCTACGAGCAGTTGGCCGCCTCCTACCGCACCGTCGGCGACGAGGCGGGCGCCCGTACCGCCCAGCTGGCCAAACTCCGCCGCCACCGGCGCACCCAGCCCCGGCACACGCGGCTGTGGGGCCTGCTCCAGGACGTCACCGTCGGGTACGGGTTCCGGCCGCTCCGCGCGGCGGCGTGGCTGCTGGCCCTGACGGTGACGGGGACCGTCGCCTACGGGCTCCGGCCGCCCCCGGCCCTGAAGGCGGGGGAGGCTCCGGAGTTCAACCCGCTCTTCTACACCCTCGACCTGATGCTGCCGATCATCGGCTTCGGCCAGGAGTCGGCGTTCGCGCCAGCGGGCTGGTACCAGTGGCTGTCGTACCTGCTGATCGTGACCGGCTGGGTCCTCGCCACCACGACGGCGGCGGGCGTCAGCCGGTCACTGCAACGGCAGTAGCGCGGTTCAGGCCGCCTTCGCCTTGGTGGCGTACATGTCCACGTACTCCTGCCCCGACAGCCGCATGACCTCGGCCATCACCGAGTCGGTGACGGCGCGCAGCACGTAGCGGTCGCGGTCCATGCCGTCGTAGCGGGAGAACTCCATCGGCTCGCCGAAGCGGATCGTGACCCGGCCCGGGCGCGGCATTCCGGCGCCGCCGGGCTGGAGCTTGTCCGTGCCGATCACCGCGAAGGGGACCACCGGCGCACCGGTCATCAGGGTGAGGCGGGCGATGCCGGTCCGGCCGCGGTAGAGCCGGCCGTCGGGGGAGCGGGTGCCCTCGGGGTAGATCCCGAAGATCTTGCCCTCCTCGAGGATCCGGCGGCCCGTCATCAGCGCGGCGACGCCGCCGTTCGCGCCGTCCCGGTCCACCGGGATCATGCCCGCGCCGGTGAAGAACCACGCCATCAGCCGGCCCTTGAGGCCCTTGCCCGTCACGTATTCGTCCTTGCCGATGAAGTGGACCGTACGGTCGCACACCAGCGGCAGGATCATCGAGTCGATGAAGGTGAGGTGATTGCCCGCCAGGATCACCGGACCGGTGCCCGGGATGTTGTCGAGCCCCTCCACCTTGGTGCGGAACATCAGGCGCATGGCCGATCCGACAGTGGCCTTGATGAGCGCGGTACGGAACAACGTGAGCCCTCCGGCATCGAAAAGCGGCTTTCGCACCACACGGCGGTAGTGCAGGTGAGGACGATACTCGCGGGTCACCCCTGATCGCACATCGGGTTCACGAGGTGGATACGCAGTGTTGACACGCGTTTGCGCCATGTTCGGACGCGGCCCACCCCCGCGCCACCCGGCGCTGCCTACCATCGGCACGCCGGCCCGGGCCGCACGCACCCCGGAGATCCCGGGGCCGCGGGCCCGTCCGCAGCGAGGAGAGGCACTGATGACACAGGGTGGGGCAGCGCGGCGCACGGTCCTGGGAGCGGCGGCCGCGCTGGCGGCCGGAACCGGACTCACCGGCCTGTCGGCGGGGTCCGCCTCGGCCGCCGACCGTGTACGGGACGACGCCGTCCGGGGCGACGGACGCGGTGGCGGCGGACACGGCGAGGGCGGCTACCGCGACCTGCCCGTACCGCTGGTCATCGGACACCGCGGCGCCAGCGGCTACCGGCCCGAGCACACCCTCGGCTCCTACCGGCTGGCCCTCGACCTCGGCGCCGACGTCATCGAACAGGACCTCGTCCCCACCAGGGACGGACACCTCGTCTGCCGCCACGAGAACGAGATCGGCGGCACCACCGACGTCGCCGACCACCCCGCGTTCGCCTCCCGGCACACCACCAAGACCGTCGACGGCGTCTCCGTCACGGGCTGGTTCACCGAGGACTTCACCCTCGCCGAGCTGAAGACCCTGCGCGCGAAGGAACGTATCCCCGCCGTCCGCCAGCGGGGCACCCTCTACGACGGCCGGTGGGCCGTCCCCACCTTCGAAGAGGTGCTGCGCTGGGCCGACCGCGAGGGCCGGCTGCGCGACAAGCGGATCTGGCTCCACGTGGAGACCAAGCACCCCAGCTACTTCAGAGGACTCGGCCTCGGCCTGGAGGAGCCCCTCGCCCGGCTGCTGCGCCGCTACGGCCGCGACGGCCGCGACGCCGCCGTGTTCCTCCAGTCCTTCGAGCCCTCCAGCCTCCAGCGGCTCTCCCGCCTGGTGTCCGCCCCGCGCGTGGTGCTGCTGTCCGCCGCGAACACCCGGCCCTGGGACTTCGAGGCGGCCAAGGACCCCCGCACCGTCGCGGACCTGGTCAAGCCCGAGGGGCTCCGGTGGATCGCCGACTTCGCCCAGGGCATCGGCCCCACCCTCGACCTGATCGTGCCGCGCGACGCGGCCGGCAAGCTCGGCACCCCGACCACCCTCGTCCGCGACGCCCACGCCCGGGGCCTGGTGCTGCACCCCTACACCGCGCGCAACGAGAACAGCTTCCTGCCGGCCGAGTACCGCAAGGGATCCGACCCGGCCGCCTACGGGGACGCGTTCGGCGCCTTCCGCAGGTACTTCGAACTGGGCATCGACGGCATCTTCACCGACAACCCGGACACCGGACTGCTCGCGGCGGAGGACTTCCGCCCCGGACGCGGCGTCAACCGCTAGGCCGCCGGCCCCGAACGGGTGGGCCGGGCCCGGCGGGGAAACCGCCCGGCCCGGCACCCGCGTCCCGCCCGGCATGGACCTGATACAGGAACCCCACCTGCTCGGCGAACTGGGCCCGCTGCTCTCCGCCGAGGCCGCCGCGGAGGCCCCGGCCGCCGGGGTGGAAGCCGCCGACCTGGAACAAGCCGTCTGGGTGCGGCTGCTGGAGCGCGGCCCGCGCGTCCCCGACCCCACCGGCCGCGCCCGCTGGCTGCGGCGCGCGGTGCGCGCCGAGGCCCGGCTCGCCCGGCGGCGGGCGCGGCACGAGGTCCCGTACGGCGGAAGGCCCGCCCCCACTCCCGCCGACGCGGGTGGCGAGCCCGAAGACGCCCTGCTGCACGGCGAGGAGAACCGTGCCCTCCGATCGGCGGTCGCCCGATTGCCGGGACGCTGTCCGGAGCTGTTGGCCGCCCTTCTCTCGCCCCGAGACCTCACTTACCGTGAAATCGCAGGAGAGTTGGGTATCTCACAAGGAAGTTTGGGGCCGGTACGTTCCCGTTGCCTGGGATGTCTGCGCAGAATGCTGGCTTCAGAGGTTGCGGTTCCTGGCCCGTGGGGAAAGGAGCGGTAGACCGGAGAGCCACCAGGTGAGCGGGAGGCATGCGCACATGGGCATGAGCGTGACCATTTCGGCGGCGGCCGCCGAAGACGCCGAGCAGATCTTCAAGCTGCAGTATCTGGCGTTCCAGCGGGAGGCCGAGCTGTACGGCAACTACCTCATCCAGCCGCTCACCCAGTCCCTGGACTCCCTGAAGGCGGAGCTCGCCTCGGACACCGTCCTGGTGGCCCGGCTCGGCGACGAGGTGGTGGGCGCGGTGCGCGGCAGCGTCGGCGAGGACGGCACGGCGAGCATCGCCAAGCTGTGCGTACACCCCCGGCTGCAGGGCCACGGCCTCGGCGCCCGGCTGCTGCGCGGCGTCGAGGAGGCCCTGTCCGGCCACGGCGGCACGACCCGCTTCCGCCTCCACACCGGTCACAAGAGCGAGTCCAACCTGCGGCTCTACCGCAAGGCCGGCTACGCGCAGGTCGGCAACCGCACCGCCTCCGACGGCGTGCACCTGGTGATCCTGGAGAAGGAAGCCCGGCCCGCCGACTTCGCCGTCAGCGCGTAGCCCCCGGCGACGGGGGCGCGCCGCCCGCCCGGCGGCCGCCCCCGTACGCGGAGCAGTGCCCGCTCTAGGCGCCCTGGCGCCTGGACCGCAGCCAGAGCATGCCCGTGACCGGGAGGACGACCGGGATGAAGAGGTAGCCCATCCCGAACTGCGACCACACGGTCGAGTCGGGGAAGGCCTCGGGCCGCACCAGCGTCCACGTGCCGACGGCCAGCACACCGGCCAACTCGGCGCCGCAGCACACCAGCGCCGCCCTGCGCGCCCTCTCCCCGCCGCGCACCAGCGAGTACGTGATGAACGCGTACGCCACGGCCGCGGCCGCCGACAGCGAGTACGCCAGCGGCGCCCGGCCGAAGCCGGTGGAGATCTCGTAGACCGAGCGCGACAGCGCGCCCACCACCATGACCCCGTAGAGCCACACCAGCAGCAGCCCCGGACCGGAGACCAGTCGCTTGCGCCCGGCGGGCGGGGCGGTCGTCGTGTCAGGCACCGGCGGTTCCCCAGATGTCGTAGAGCCGTACTTCCAGGACGGCGAGGACGACCGCACCCGCGGCCACCGTCACCGAACCCCACTTGGTGCGCTCGGTCAGCGAGAGCAACCCGGTCGCCGGGACCGCCGCGAAGGCGCCCAGCAGGTAGGCCACGAAGATCACCGTGCCCTGTCCGGGCTTCTCGCCCCGGCCCAGCTGGACCAGGCCGATCACCAGCTGCGCCAGGACCAGCACGGTCACCACGGCCATGCCGATGAAGTGCCAGTCCTTGGTCGGCTGGTCCCGCCATGCGGCATGGCCGCACCAGACGGCGAGGGCGAGTGCGGCCGCGCCGATGGCGACCGTCAGGGCGTCGAGCATGCAGCGAGGGTATTACGGGCCCGGAGACCCGATGCGTCCGCCCCTCGCCCGGGCTTCCCCGGAAGGCGCGGAGCCGGGCGGCGGCCCCTTCCGCCGGGCCGGCCGCCCGCGCCGGGCCGGCCGCCGCCGGGCGGCCGGCATGCGGACCGTGGCCTTGGCCACAGCGCACTCGGCCGCCGACTGCGCCGCCGACGCGGTCGTGAGGACCTCTCGGCCGTGCCAGGACTGGCCGGAGAGGCCGGCGTCACCCTGGAGGCGCAGGGTCGAGGGTGCCCGGTGCCGTGCGGGATGCGACCGCTTTCTGTCCGCTATCCGGACATCATTGATCGGTGAGCCGCCCGGTCTGCTTTACTGGGGCCCATGACCACGACGAGCAGCCGCACCCTTGCGACCGAGGCGACGATGACGCCCGGTGCTCGTTGTATGTGTCGAATGCGCGCCTTCTGAGGGCCCCCTCCCGCCGTCCCGCGCCCCGAAGCGAGACCCGCCGAGCGACTCCGCCGCCACCCCGGTCGGCCGTCACCGCCGACTGACCCCCGGTCCGGACCGCTCCTGCCCCGCGCACGCGTCGACACCATCATTTTGTGACGGTTCGCCCCGTATCGCGTCCCCAGATGTTCGCCCCGTGCACGGCATCCGCACCCCGTGCACTCGACAGCGACGGAAATCCTGTGATCACCACATCGGGCCTCACGAAGGTCTACCAGTCCCGTGGCCGCGAGGTCACCGCCCTGGACGGCGTCGACCTGCACGTCCGCGAGGGCGAGGTCTACGGAGTCATCGGCCAGAGCGGCGCCGGCAAGTCCTCCCTGATCCGCTGCGTGAACCTCCTCGAGCGCCCCACCAGCGGCACCGTGACCGTGGACGGCGTCGAGCTCACCGCCCTCGCCGGCCGCGGCCGGCGCGCCGGAAAGGAACTGCGCGAAGCCCGCAGCCGCATCGGCATGGTCTTCCAGCACTTCAACCTGCTGTCCTCGCGCACCGTCCAGGCCAACATCGAGCTGCCCCTGGAGATCCTCGGCGTCTCCGGCCGCGAGCGCTCCCGCAAGGCCCTGGAACTCCTCGACCTCGTCGGCCTCGCCGACAAGGCCAAGGCCTACCCCAGCCAGCTCTCCGGCGGCCAGAAGCAGCGCGTCGGGATCGCCCGCGCCCTGGCCGGCGACCCCAAGGTGCTCCTCTCCGACGAGGCCACCAGCGCCCTCGACCCCGAGACCACCCGCTCCATCCTCCAGCTGCTGCGCGACCTCAACCGCCGGCTCGGCCTGACCGTCCTGCTCATCACGCACGAGATGGACGTCGTCAAGACCGTCTGCGACTCCGCCGCGCTCATGAAGCGCGGCCGGATCGTCGAATCCGGCACCGTCGCCGAGCTGCTCGCCACCCCGGGCTCCGAGCTCGCCGGCGAACTCTTCCCGGTCAGCGGCACCGCCACCGGCCCCGACCACACCGTCGTCGACGTCACCTTCCACGGCGAGGCCGCCACCCAGCCGGTCATCTCCCAGCTCTCCCGCACGTACAACATCGACATCTCGATCCTCGGCGCCGCGATGGACACCGTCGCCGGCCGCCAGATCGGCCGGATGCGCATCGAGCTGCCCGGCCGCTACGAGGACAACGTCGTGCCCGTCGGCTTCCTGCGCGAGCAGGGCCTCCAGGTCGACCTCGTCGACGACGACTCGGACCTCGACTCCGAGATCGCCGCCCTCGTCAAGGACGGTGCCAAGTGACCTGGTCCGAAATGCAGCCCCTGCTCACCCAGGGCACCTACGACACCCTCTACATGGTGCTGTGGTCCACCCTGGTGACCGTCCTCGGCGGACTGCCCCTCGGCATCCTCCTCGTCCTCACCGACAAGGGCGGCCTGCTGCAGAACCAGCCGCTCAACAAGGTCATCGGCGTGATCGTGAACATGGGCCGCTCGCTGCCGTTCATCATCCTGCTGATCTTCCTGATCCCGGTCACCACCGCCGTCGTCGGCACCTTCATCGGCCCCACCGCCATGATCGTCCCGCTCGCCATCGGCGCCATACCCTTCTTCGCCCGCCTCGTCGAGACGGCCGTCCGCGAGGTGGACCACGGCCTGATCGAGGCCGTCGAGTCCATGGGCGGCGGCATCCCCACCCTCGTCGGCAAGGTGCTGCTCCCGCAGGCCCTGCCCTCGCTGGTCGCCGCGGTCACCACCACCGTGATCACCCTGATCGGCTACTCCGCCATGGCCGGCGCCGTCGGCGGCGAAGGACTCGGCTCCAAGGCCATCACCTACGGCTTCCAGCGCTTCGAGACCGGCTTCATGGTCGCCACCGTGGCCGTCCTGATCGCCCTCGTCACGGTGATCCAGCTGATCGGCGACGGCGTGGTACGCGTCCTCGCCCGCCGCGGCCGTACAGCCTGAGCGGACCTTCCTCACCGGAACCGAACCTCCCCACCCCCAGAGCCCGCACTTGTCGTGCTTGGGCCACCACCGGAAAAAGCAAGAAAGGCACTCTTCGTGCGCAAGAACAGCAAGCTCACCGCCATCGCCGCCGCCTCCGCCGCGCTCGCCCTCGGCCTCACCGCCTGCGGCAGCTCCTCGGACCCCTCCACGGCCGCCAAGACCGACGGCGGCAAGGTCGACGAGAGCAAGCCGCTGGTCATCGCGGCCTCCCCGAGCCCGCACGCCGACATCCTGAACTTCGTCAAGGACAAGCTGGCGGCCAAGGACGGCCTCAAGCTGGAGGTGAAGGAGTTCACGGACTACGTCCTGCCCAACACCGCCACCGAACAGGGCCAGGTCGACGGCAACTACTTCCAGCACAAGCCGTACCTCGACGACTTCAACAAGAAGAACGGCACGCACATCGTGCCCGTCGTGAACGTCCACCTGGAGCCCCTCGGCCTCTACTCCAAGAAGGTCAAGGCCCTCTCGGACATCAAGCCGGGCCAGACCGTCGCCGTCCCCAACGACACCACCAACGAGGGCCGCGCGCTCCAGCTGCTCGCCGCCAACAACCTGATCACCCTCAAGGAGGGCGTCGGCACCAGCGCCAAGCTGTCCGACATCACCGACAAGAAGGGCCTGGAGTTCAAGGAGCTGGAGGCCGCCACGGTCCCGCGCGCCCTGAACGACGTCGACGCCGCCGTCATCAACGGCAACTACGCCCTGGAGGCCAAGCTCTCGCCCGCCAAGGACGCCCTGGTCCTCGAGAAGGCCGAGGGCAACCCCTACGCCAACTTCCTGGCGGTCAAGGACGGCCGACAGAACGACCCGCGGATCCAGAAGCTCGCCAAGCTCCTGAACTCCGACGAGGTCAAGAAGTTCATCGAGGAGAAGTACCAGGGCTCGGTCGTCCCGGCCTTCGGCACCCCGGGCGCCTGACCCCACACCGCCTGGCGGACGCCGGCTTCCCGGCCCCGCGCACCCCCTCGGGCGCGCGGGGCCGCGGGCTTCCCGGGGACGCCCGCCTCCGGGCGGCCCGGCCCTGCACATCCCCCGGCCGATGCTGCATGCTGAGGCCTACGACCCGCACGAACGGTCCCGTACGAACGGTCCCGACCACGGTCCCCAGGCATGGAGCTGCGCATGACTACCACCTTCCCGGACGTCACCATCAGCACGGACCGGCTGGTGCTGCGCCCCTTCGAGGAGGACGACGTCACCGCGCTCGCCGAGATGATGAACGACGAGCACATCACCGCCTGGACCTCGGTACCGCACCCCTACACCCGCGCCGACGCCCACGCCTGGGCCACCGTGCACTCCCACACCGAGCGCACCGAGGGCCGCGGCATCGTCTTCGCCGTCACCGAGTTCCTCACCCAGCGCCTCGTGGGCATCGTCCACCTCCGGAACACCAACTGGCGCACCCGCACCAGCGAGGTCGGCTACGTCACCGCCCCCTGGGCCCGCGGCGAGGGCTACGCCAGCGAGTCCGTCCTCGCCGTCGCCCAGTGGCTCCTGCGCGACCAGGGCTTCGAGAGACTCGAACTGCGCACGGCGGCGGACAACACCGCCTCCCAGCAGGTCGCCCAGAAGATCGGCTGCATCAGCGAAGGCGTCCTGCGCAACGCGTGGATAGTGCGGACCCAGGCGGCCGACGGCAGCTGGGCCGAGACCCGCACCGACCTCATCGTCTGGAGCCTGGTCCCCGAGGACCTCGACGAGGCCGACGAATACGACGCCTACGAGAGCCGCCACGCCAGCCCCGGCCCCGCCGGACGCCCCGGCCACGACGACGGGTACCCCCTGCGGCAGCGCGCCGACGCGCACGGCTACGCCGTCGGCGCCGACCGGCGCTGACACGATGACCAGGTAGTCTCACCCTGCCCGCCCGACGACGCCGACCACGACGCCGACGGGACACGCCGAAGACGCCGGCGGCATCGGCGTACGGCGTCGAGAGAGCCAGCCCCCGGCGTCGGCGGCACCCCGTACGACGCCCAGGGCGCCGACGGACGGCGCCCACGCCGGGCCCCCCCCCCCCCCCCCCCCGCCCCCCCCCCCCGGCCCCCCCCCGGGCCGGGGGGGGGGGGGGGGGCGGCCCCCCCCCCCCCCCCCCCC
>NZ_JBEZKZ010000091.1:0-27234 GCF_040651895.1 Streptomyces sp. NPDC048352 | reverse complement strand
CGCGCGAGCTGCTCCTCGTACACCTCCCGCGCCTCGGCCGCCCGCTCGGCCAGGGCCCCGGCGCACGGCCCGGCCGTCGCCACCAGCAGGGCGCGCAGCTCGCGCGCCCCGCCCGGCATCGCGTCCCACGCGGCGACGGCGGCCGCCCGCAGCCCGGCCGCGTACTGGGCCTCGCCCGCCGCACCGCCCGGCTCCTCCGGCAGGTCGGCGAGCAGCGATTCCAGTACGTCCCAGGGCGGCACCGCGACCCCGTCCAGGCAGGCGCGCATCCCCTCCGGGTCCCGCCGCAGGAACTCCCCGTACCAGCCGGTACCGGGATCCAGTCGCTGGGTCAACCCCCGGAGGTAGTCCGTGAGTTCCCCGATCACCCGCGCAGTCGGCGTCTCCATGCACGCATTGCACCGCACCGGTGTTACGAGCGGGCTACGGACATCTCAAACCTGGACGGCGAACCCGTGAGGAAACCGGCGCCCGGGGCCAGGGCGCCGGCCCGGCCCTTCGGGGCGGAGCAGGCGGCGGCCAGCAGACCGGCGGCGAGGAGGCCGCCGAGGAGTGCGAGACCGAGTCGCTTCGCTGCGTTCGTGGCTGACACGCCCTGACGCCTGCCCCGGACGCCGCCGCTCCCACCGCTCCTTGCGCCGTTCGGCCTCCGGAGACCCCTCGGCGGGCTCCTTCCGTACGCCGGGCGGCCGTCAGGCGGGCACGAGCGCGCAGCGGCGTACGACCTCGTCCAGGGAGAGCCCGAGCACTCCGGCGAGGGCGGCGACCGTGAAGAAGGCGGGCGTGGGCGCGCGGCCCGTCTCGATCTTGCGGAGGGTCTCGGAGGAGAGCCCGGCTCCGGCGGCGACCTCGACCATGCTGCGGCCGGCGCGCGCCTCGCGCAGCAGCGCGCCCAGGCGCTCGCCGCGCTCGCGCTCTTCGGGTGTCAGAGGGGTTCGGACCATGCCGCCATCCTACCCCGCACCCCCAATAACTATCCCGGTAAAGTTATACCGGTATAGTTATTGGCATGGTTCAACTGAAGACCGATCGAGCGATCGACGAGATGCGCGCCGCCGGCCGGGTGGTCGCGCACGCCCTGGCCGCCGTACGCGGAGCCGCCCGGGTCGGGGTGTCCCTGCTGGAGCTGGACGCGGTGGCCCGCGGGGTGCTGCGCGAGGCCGGGGCCACCTCCCCCTTCCTCGGCTACCGGCCGCACTTCGCGCCGGTGCCCTTCCCCGCGGTGGTGTGCGCCTCGGTCAACGACGCGATCGTGCACGGTGTCCCCGACGGCTACCGCCTGCGCGACGGGGACCTGGTCAGCATCGACTGCGGGGCGAAGCTGCGCGGCTGGGTCGGGGACGCCGCCGTCAGCTTCACCGTCGGCCGCCCCCGCCCCGCCGACCTGCTGCTCATCGGAACGGCCGAGCGGGCCCTGGCGGCCGGCATCGCCGCCGCCGTGCCCGGCAACCGCATCGGCGACATCGCCCACGCGATCGGGACCGTCTGCCGCTCCGCCGGGTACGGCATCCCCGAGGGCTTCGGCGGCCACGGCGTGGGCCGCGGCATGCACGAGGACCCCGGCGTCCCCAACGAGGGCCCGCCGGGGCGCGGCATGAGGCTGCGCCCCGGCATGGTCATCGCGATCGAGCCGATGCTCGTCGCCGGCGGTACGGACGACTACACCTGCGACCCCGACGGCTGGACCCTGCGCACCACCGACGGCTCCCGCGCCGCCCATGCCGAGCACACCGTCGCGGTCACCGCCGGCGGCCCCAGGATCCTGACGGCCCTGTAGACCGTCCGGCCGCTACGGCTTGCCGTGCGGGTGCACCACCATCGCCGAGCCGCCGCCCCGGCGGGTGGTCTCGGCCGCCGCCAGCCAGCGGCCGTCGGGCAGGCGCTGGACGCCGGTCGCGGCGCCGATCTCGGGGTTCTGCCGGAAGGCGTGGCCCAGGCCCTCCAGTTCGGTGCGCAGCGGGCTGTTCCACAGGGCCGGCTCCAGTTCCGTGGTGGTCTGGTTGCGCTGGCTGGCGCGCGGCGCCGCGATGGCGTCCACCAGGGGCAGGCCGCGGTCCAGGTGGCCGGTCAGGGTCTGCAGGACGGTGGTGATGATGGTGGCGCCGCCCGGCGACCCGACCGCCAGGACCGGCCGGCCGTGCTCCAGGACGATGGTCGGGGAGATCGAGGAGCGCGGGCGCTTGCCCGGACCGGGCAGGTTCGGGTCCGGGACGCCGGGGGCCGCCGGGGCGAAGGAGAAGTCGGTCAGCTCGTTGTTGAGCAGGAAGCCGCGCCCGGGGACGGTGAGGGCGCTGCCGCCGGTGGACTCGATGGTCAGGGTGTAGGCGACGACGTTGCCCCAGCGGTCGGCGACCGTCAGGTGGGTGGTGTTCTCCCCCTCGTAGGTGGTGGGGGCCGGCCCGCCCGTGGTGGCGCAGGGGACGGGATCGCGGGGGTCGCCGGGGGCCAGCGGGCTGGTCAGGGCCCGGTCGGGCCTGATGAGGCAGGCGCGGGTGTCGGCGTACCGCTGCGAGAGGAGCTCGCGCGTGGGGACGGGGACGGCGGCCGGGTCGCCGACCCAGCGGCCCCGGTCGGCGAAGGCGATCCGGGAGGCCTCGATGTAGTGGTGCAGGTACTGCGCCGGGGACAGCTTCGACAGGTCGGTGCGCTCGAGGATGTTCAGCGCCTCGCCGACGGTGGTGCCGCCGGAGGAGGACGGCGCCATGCCGTAGACGTCCAGGCCCCGGTAGCCCACCCGGGTCGGGGCCTGCCGCTTGGTCTCGTACGCGCGGAGGTCGGCCGTGGTCAGGTCGCCGGGGCGGACGTTGCGGGTGGCGGACGGGTCGACGGGGGGCTTGCGGACGGTGTTGACGATGTCCTCGGCGATCGGTCCCCGGTAGAGCGCGCCGGTGCCCTTGCGGGCGAGTTCGGCGTAGGTGGCGGCGAGGTCCGGGTTCTTGAAGGTCGAGCCGACGACGGGGGGCTGCCCGCCGGGCAGGAACAGCTCGCGGGTGGCGGGGAAGTCCTTGAACCGGTCCTGGTTGGCCTCGGTCTGGGCGCGGAAGGTGGCGTCGACCGTGAAACCGTCCCGGGCCAGTTTCTCCGCCGGGCGCAGAAGCTGGGCGAGCGGGCGGCTGCCCCAGGCGTCGAGGGCGCTCTTCCAGGTGGCGGGGGTGCCGGGGACGCCGACCGCGCGGCCGCTGGTCTGGCCTTCGGCGAAGGGGATGGGCGCGCCGTTCTCCTGGAAGAGTGCCGCGGTGGCCGAGGCGGGCGCGGTCTCACGGCCGTCGATGGTGTGCACCCGGCGGGACCGGGCGTCGTAGTAGACGAAGTAGCCGCCCCCGCCGATCCCGGCGGAGTACGGCTCGGTGACCCCGAGCGCGGCGGCGGTGGCGACCGCGGCGTCGACGGCGTTGCCGCCGGCGCGCAGGACCGCGATGCCGGCCGCGGAGGCGTCGGCGTCCGCACTGGCGACGGCCCCGCCGTATCCGGCGGCGACCGGCACCTTGGGCGGGGCGGGGCTCTGCTGGGGCGGAGCCGCGGCCCCGGTGGAGACGAGCGCCCCGGCGAGGGCGGCGAACGCTAAGTGACGTGCTGCGAAGGCGCGCATCCGGTTCCTCCAGTCGACTGCCTGTCAGGCCTGGGAGCGGCAGCCTAGCTTCGCCGCACCCCCCGCGTCAGGAAGGCGGTGCGGCGGCTACCATCCGCCGCATGAACGATGACGTCCGCAACATCGTGCTCGGGGTGGTCGCCACTGCGGTCAGCGGTGGTTTCGGCTGGTTCACGCGGACGTACCTGTGGCGCCGCGCGCTCCGCCGCAAGCAGGCCTTCTTCGGGCTGCCGACCGGCTCGGACTGCCTGTTCGTGGCGAACCGGCAGGTGGGCGGTACGGAGTCCTCGCTGCACCGCAGCGACGCCTTCGCACTGCTGGAGATATCCGCCCTGATACGGGACTGCGGGGCGACGGTACGGATCGTCACGCACGAGGCCCGCCAGGGTTTCGGTGAGCGGGCGGAGTTCTGCGTCGGCGGTCCGGCCTCGAACTCCCGCACGGTGGCCCACCTGCACTCCATGCTGCCGGGCGTGCGGGTCGACCTCTCCACCGAGCCCGGCCCCGGCCGGGGGGCGATCAGCGTCGGCGGGGAGGCGTACCGCTGGGAGCCGGGCCTGGTGGAGTACGTCCTGCTGGCGCGGCTGACGGCCGGGGAGGGCGCGCGGCCGGTGTTCCTGCTGTCGGGGCAGACCGCCAACAGCAACCAGGCAGCGGCCCGTTACCTGGCCAGGCACCATGAGGAGCTGGCCCGTACCTACCGCGGCGGCTCCTTCTGCCTCGTGCTGAAGGTGGTCAACTCCGATGCCTACGGGCCGGACGTGACGGAGCTGGTGGCCGACGTCACCGCCGCGGCCCGGACACCCGCAGCGGCAGCCGCGTGATGCCGTTGATGAAGTTGGAGACCAGCCGGCGGGGCTCTCCCGCGAGTTCGGGAGCGGGCATGGCGGCGCGCCACTCCTCGTAGAGGGTGCGCAGCTGGAGGCGGGCGAAGTGGGCGCCGAGGCACACGTGGGGGCCCTCGCCGAAGGAGACGTGCGGGTTCGGGGAGCGGTCGGGGTCGAGGCGGTGCGGGTCGGTGAAGACGCGCTCGTCGTGGTTGGCGGCGGCGTGGAAGACGACGACCTTGTCGCCGGCCCGGACCTGGGTGCCGGCGAGTGCGGTGTCGCGGGCGGCGGTGCGGCGGAAGCTGAGCACCGGCGGGTGGACGCGCAGCAGCTCCTCGGTGGCCCGGTCCACCGGGGCGGTGCCGTCGGCGAGGCGCCGGTAGGCGTCGGGGTGGCGGGCGAGGGCGAGCAAGCCGCCCGGCGCGGCGCTGCGTACGGTGTCGTTGCCGGCGACGGTCAGCAGGAAGAAGAACATCTCCAGCTCGGCGGGCTCCAGTCCGGCCTGCGCGAGGACGGTCATCACGTCGTCGCCGGGGTGGGCGCGCTTGTGGGCGGCCAGTTCCCGGGCGTACGCGAACATCTCGCCGAGCAGGGCCGGGGAGCGCGGGTTCAGGGGTGTGCCGTCCGGGCCGAGGAGCGGCGCGGGGGCGTCCTCGGGGTCCTGGTAGCCGATGATCCGTACGGTCCACTCCAGCAGCAGGCCCCGGTCGGCGGGCGGGACGCCCAGCAGGTCGGTGAGGTTGAGCAGGGCGTACTCGTCGGTGACGGCCCGCACCACGTCCGCGGCGCCGTCCTCGGCCCCGGCGCGGGCGGCGGCGAGGAGGGTGCGGGCGCGCTCGCGGACCCGGCCCGCGAAGGCGTCGACCCGGGCGGGGGTGAAGGCGCGGGCGACGAGGCGGCGCAGCCGGCCGTGCCGGGGAGGGTCCTGGTTGAGCATGGTGCTGCGCAGGAACGGCAGGTCCGCCGGGTCGGGGTCGCGGATCTGGGTGGCGCCGGTCCAGGAGGAGTACGTGGCGTGGTCGCGCAGCACGCGGACGACGTCGGCGTGCCGGGTGACGGCCCAGAACCCGGGCCCGGCGGGCCAGCCCTGGACCTCGGGCTCCTCCTGCCAGGCCACCGGGTGCCGCTCGCGCAGCAGCCGGTACCGCTCGTGCGGGACGCCCTCGGCGTAGAGGCGGGGGTCGAAGACGTCGGGGATGCCGGGGGCCCGGGCGGCGGCGCGTTCCATGGCCCACACGGTGGCGGCACGGCGGGGCCGCCCGCAAGGGGCCGTCAGGTCCCCGCGGCCCCCGCCGTCCCGGCCGCCCCCGCCGCCCCCGCCGTCCCGGCCCCGGCCCCGGCCCCGGCGTCGCAGCCGGCCGCCTCCAGTGCGGTGTCGGTGCCGTGGAGCTCCACCCGCGTGCCCGGGGCGAGGGTGGACAGGGCGCTGCACACCAGCTGGCGGCGGGCCAGCGGGTCCAGGTCCGCCACGGGGAGGGGCAGCCGCACCTCCAGCAGGTCCCGCGCCGGGTAGCCGGCCGTGATCTCCTCCAGCCGGCGTTCCTCGACCGGCGGCAGCCGGGTGCCCAGCCCGGCCTCGGCTTCCGCGGCGCCGGGGCCGCTGAGCAGTCCCGTGAGGCTGCCGCGGGGGCCGTTGGCGGTGTGCTCGGGCTGCGGCGAGGGCACCAGCCGCCCCTCGGGGGTGACGAAGTACGCCAGGGAGGTGCGGGCGGGCGCGGCGACGGCGACCTTGGCGGCCGCGCCGCTCTCGACGACCCCGGTGGGCTTGATCCCGCAGGCGGTGAGCAGCAGCGGCGGGCCGAGCAGGGCGGCGGCCGCCGCGAGGGTCCGCTTCCGGCTCATCCGGTGGCCTCCAGGGGCATGTCGAGGGTGAACACCGCTCCGCCGCCGGGTGCGTTCGCCGCGGTCAGGGTGCCGCCGTGCAGCCGGACGTTCTCCAGGGCGATGGCGAGTCCGAGGCCGCTGCCGGCGGAGCGGGCGCGGGCGGCGTCGGCTTTGAAGAAGCGCTCGAAGACGTGCGGCAGCGCCTCCTCGGCGATGCCCGGGCCGCTGTCGGCGACCTCCAGCAGCAGGCGCTCCCCGCCCGGGTGCTCCTCGGTGCGCACGGTGATCCGCACGGGTGCGTCGCCGTGCCGCAGCGCGTTGCCGACGAGGTTGGCCAGCACCACGTCGAAGCGGCGCGGGTCCAGCCGGGCGCGGATCCCGTCGGGCAGGTCGGTGGTGATCCGCTCGTCGTCCCAGCGGCGGCGCTCCAGGGTCTTGCCCACGGCCTCGGCGATGTCGACCTCGTCGGGGTTGAGTCCGGCGGCGCGGGCGTCGAAACGGGAGATCTCCATCAGGTCCTCGACGAGGACGGCGAGCTTCCCGGTCTCGGTGCTGATCAGCCGCAGGGCCTTGGCGGTGTCGGGGCCGAGGCCGGCGGCGTCCTCGTCGAGCACCTCGGTGACGGCGAGCATCCCGGCGAGCGGGGTGCGCAGTTCGTGGGAGACGTCGGCGGCGAACCGGCGGGCCCGGGCTTCGGCCCCGCGCAGTTCGGCCACGGACTCCTCGAGGGCCGCGGCGGTCTCGTTGAAGGTGCGGGCGAGGCCCGCGAGTTCGTCCGCCCCCCGGACCTCGATCCGGGTGTCGAGGCGGCCCCGGCCCAGGTTCTGCGCGGCGCGCCGCATGTCCCGTACGGGGCGCAGGACGCTGCGCGCGGCCAGCAGGGCGGGAACGAGCGCGATGGCGAGGCCGGGGACGGCGCCCTGTTTGGCGGCCTCGACCATGGCGTCGACGGTCTGCTGTTCGCTGGTCAGGGGCATGACGGCGTAGACGGTGACCCCGGTCGGCTCGCGGTCGCCGCCGCGTGTGAAGACGGCGGGCATGCCGATGGTGAGGTAGGGCTCGCCGCGGCCGTCCCGCACGCGCTGGAAGGCACCGTGCGGGTTGGCTGCGACCTGGTCGCGCAGGGCGCCGGTGAGGACGGCGGAGGTGGTGGGGGTCCCGTTGGAGGAGACCCGCAGGGTGCCGTACTCCCCGTAGACCACCCAGGAGTGCGGTTTGCCGCGCTTGCCGAGGTCGTTGACGAGGCGCTGGAGCTGGGGGCGGTCCATGGGCAGGCTCATGCCCTGGCCCTCCAGCTGGTCGCGCAGGGTGCTGACCGCCGTGTCCTGGCTCTGGGTCAGGACCGCCCTGCGTGCCTGCCGGTAGGTGAGCGCGGCCGTGCTGACCGCGCAGATGGTGGCGACCAGCAGGAACGCCGCGATCAGCCGGGTGCGCAGTCCGAGCGGGGTGAGGTTGGGCACGGCCTAGAGCGGGCCGAAGCGGTAGCCGAAGCCCCGCACGGTCTGGATGTACCGGGGGTGGCGGTCGGGGTCCTCGACCTTGTTGCGCAGCCGGCGCACGCAGGCGTCCACGAGGCGGGCGTCGGCGTGGTAGCTGTGCTCCCACACGTACTCCAGCAGCTGCTGCCGGGAGAAGACCTGCCCGGGTGAGGCCGACAGGTGGAGCAGGAGCTTGATCTCGCTGGGTGCGAGTGCGAGGCGCCTGCCGTTCTTGGCGACGGTCAGCCCGGCGCGGTCGACGGTGAGCTCGCCGTGGTGTTCCACCCCGGGCCGGCCGGCGGGGCCCTTGAGGCGGCGCAGCACGGCCTTGACGCGGGCCTCGATGATCTCGGTGCGGGCGGGTTTGACGATGTAGTCGTCGGCCCCGGCCTCCAGGCCGACGACGATGTCGAAGTCGTCGCCGCGTGCGGTGAGCATGATGACGGGGACCTGGCTGCTCTCCCTGATCCGGCGGCAGACCTGTACGCCGTTGATCCCGGGCAGCATCAGGTCCAGCAGCACCAGCTCGGGGCGGAATCCGCCGAGGAGCGCCAGGCCCTCCTCGCCGGTCCGGGCGGCGCTCACCTCGTGGCCGCGGCGGCGCAGGCCCAGCGCGACCCCTTCCCGGATGGAAGGGTCGTCCTCGATCAGCAGTACGCGCGGCATCCGGCCCGTATTCCAGGGTGCTTCATATGCTTTCCTCCCGTTTTCGTCCGACCTTCCGGCGCAGGGAGTCCAGCAGGTCGGTGATCTCCGCCAGGCGCAGCGGCCGGGCGAGGAGTACGACGACCAGGGCGAGCGCGGCGGTTCCCGCTCCGGCCGCGGCGAAGGCCCCGAGGCCCTCGGCGGCGCGGGCGGCCCCGTACCCGGCGGCGGCCGCGGGCAGGCAGGCGCCGGTCAGCCGGAGGTGGGTGGAGAGGGCGGTGGTCCGGTGCCGGGCGCGCGGGCCGAGCCGCCGGGAGAGGGTGCGGGCGGTGACGGCGGCGCCCCCCATGAAGGCGAGGGAGGTGGCGGCGGCCATGCCGGTGACGGCCCAGCGGGCCGGCAGCAGCAGGTAGGCGGCGCAGGAGAGCCCGGCGTTGAGGGCGACGACCACCAGGTTGAGGAAGAAGGGGGTCCGGGCGTCGGAGAGGGCGTAGAAGCCGCGGGCCATCACGTACTGCGCGGAGTAGGCGAGGAGGCCGGGGGCGAAGGCGATGAGCATGCCGGCCATCGCCGCGACGCCGGCGGTGGTGACGTCCCCGTATCCGGCGGCGCAGTCCATCACCCAGGGGGCCAGCGCGGCGAACAGCGCGGCGGCGGGGATCACCAGGGCGGCGCTGGAGCGCAGCGCGTACGAGACGTCCTCGCGGACGGAGGCGAGGTCGCCGTCGGCGGCGGCCGCGCTCATCCGGGGCATGAGGGCGGTGACGAGGGAGACGGTGATGATGCCCTGGGGGACGACCCACAGCTGGTAGGCGCTGCTGTAGGCGGAGTAGCCGTAGCCGGCGGCCCGGTGTCCCACGGTGGTGGAGAGCCTGGTGACCACCCAGTAGGCGATCTGGTTGGTGAAGACGAGCGCGACCAGCCAGCCCGCGTTGCGCAGGGGGCGGGTGAGGCCGCTGCCGCGCCAGTCGAAGCGGGGGCGCCAGCGGAAGCGGGCGGCGCGCAGCGAGGGGACGAGGGCGAGGGCCTGGATCACGATGCCGGCGGTGGTGCCGAGGCCCAGCAGGCGGGTCTCGGCGGCGGTGAGGCCGGCGGAGCCGGTGCGGGAGAGGTACAGGAAGAGGCCGAAGACGGCGACGACCACGAGGTTGTTGAGGACCGGGGTCCACATCATGGCGCCGAACCGGCCGCGTGCGTTCAGTACTTGGCCGAGCAGGGTGAACAGGCCGTAGAAGAGGATCTGCGGCAGGCAGAAGCGGGCGAGGGCCACGATCGTGTCACGTGGGGCGCCGGTGTACTCGGGGGCGTACGCCCCGACGATCAGCGGCGCGGCGAGGACGGCGGTGGCGGTGACCAGCAGGAGCGCCGCCGTGCAGGCGGTCAGCAGCCGGTCGGTGTACGCGGCGCCGCCGTCGTGGTGTTCCCGGGCGGCGCGCACCAGTTCCGGGACGAAGACGGCGTTGAGCGCGCCGCCGACGAGCAGCATGTAGATGATGTTCGGGACCGTGTTGGCGACGGCGTAGCCGTCGCCGAGCAGTTCGGAGCCCAGTGCGGCGAGGACCACGGCGGAACGGACGAAGCCGGTGGCGCGGGAGACGAGGGAGCCGGCCGCCATCAGCGCGCCGCTGCGCAGTACGGAGCCCTTCGGCGGCGGGGCGGTCGCCGGGGCGGCGCCGGCCGGTCTGGTGTCGGTGGCCGTCACGGACGGTCTCCCTCGTCTGGGCTGGCTGGGGGTCGAGGGTGGAGGGTACCCCGGGCGGATCGGGCGGGTCTTCGCCCGGAATTCGCGGACGGTAGCGCCGTCGACCGCTTTCCACAAGGCCGAAAGTCCTTTATCCGAAACCGACACGAGTTTTCGGCCAGGGCTTGCCGGAACCGGTCACGGCGGCCGCCTCCTGCGTATGTGACCGTTCGGCAACCGTTGTGCTGCGGCCCATGTCACACGGCGCAGAGAGAGCCTTTTCCGGGGAATGCGCAACCTAAAGTCGTTCCGTTCACTCCTTGCTTGTGGACGATCATTACTTCGGAGGGGTTTTCCTTGAGCCGCACACGCCGTACCGCACTTCCGCGCCGCCGGGGCCGCCACGCCACGCTGGTCGGCACCGCGCTGCTGGCCGCCGCGCTGACCGCCTGCGGCGGCGGCTCGGGCGGGAAGGGCGCGGCCGGCGACGGCGGGGCGGACGCGAAGAACAAACCGGACATGGCAATCGCGGTGAACCTGACGGGCGGCCAGGTCAAGGCGGGTGAGCCGGTCCGGGTGACCCTCGCCGACGGGAAGTTCTCGCTGGTCAAGGTCACGGACGGCAAGGGCGGGGAGCTGCCGGGCCAGATATCCGCCGACGGGCGGACCTGGACCTCGGAACGCAACGCCTCCCCGGGCACCGACTACAGGGTCGAGGCGCAGAACACCGCGAGCCAGAGCGCGAGCACCCAGTTCAAGACCTCTCCCGCGGACAAGGTGAACAAGGTCTCCATCAACATCCCGAAGGGCAGCACGGTGGGCGTCGCGATGCCCGTCTCGCTCGTCTTCGACAATCCGGTGAAGAACAAGGCCGAGGTCGAGAAGCAGCTGAAGGTCGCCGCCTCGGACAACACCGAGGGCTCCTGGGGCTGGTTCAAGGATTACTCCGGCAAGGACCGGGTGGACTGGCGGCCGAAGGAGTACTGGAAGTCCGGCACCACCGTGAAAGTGGACATGCAGCTGAACGGCGTGGACTCCGGCACCGGCGGCGGACTCTTCGCGCGGGATTACAACACCGAGTTCACGATCGGCAAGGACCGCCGGATGGAGGTGAGCCTCGACACCAAGAAGATGACGGTCACCGAGGACGGCCAGGCGGTCAGGACGATCCCGGTCTCGGCGGGCACGCCGGGCGGCCAGAAGGCCTCCTGGTCGGGGAAGATGGTCCTGATGTCGAAGGAGGGCACCATCCGCATGGACTCCCAGACGGTGGGCCTGGGCGACTCCTACGACAAGATGGTCGACTACTCGATGCGGCTCACCTGGTCGGGCATGTACGCGCACGCCGCGCCCTGGAACTCCGGCAACTTCGGCCGCGTCAACAGCAGTTCCGGCTGCGTGGGCATGAGCGACGCCGACGCCCGGTCCTTCTACGAGCGCGTGCAGGTCGGCGACCCCTTCGAGGTGGTCGGCAGCGGCTCCAAGGGCAACGCCGAGCTCGGCAACGGGTACGGCGAGTGGAACCTGTCGTGGGACCAGTGGAAGGCGAAGAGCGCCCTCGCCGGCGGCGGCGCGCAGCAGGGCTGAGCGTACGGGCGGCCGCTGACCCCTCCTCAATTGTTACCGCTACGTAACTTACTCATGGGTTACCACCGGTAAGCCCCTCCGGTTACCGTCGGGTCACTTTCGGACACCGGCGCACGCGAGGAGCGATCGATGAGACCCCGCCCCACCACCGCAGTGGCCGCACTGCTGGCGGCAGCCGCCCTGGGCCTGGCCCCCCACCAGGCCCAGGCGGCCCCCGCCACCACCTCGCAGACGGACGCCTCGTCGCAGCTTCGCTTCCACGACATCCCCGGCTCCGGCGGCATCACCCTCAAGGGCAACGTCTTCACCCCGGCCGGCGCCGAGCCCGGCCGGAAGTACCCGCTGATCGTGCTCCCCACCAGCTGGGGCATGCCGCAGATCGAATACATCGCCCAGGCCAGGCAGCTCGCCGACTCCGGCTACGTGGTCGTCAGTTACACCTCGCGCGGCTTCTGGCTCTCCGGCGGACAGATCGAGACCGCCGGGCCGGCCGACATCGCCGACGTCTCCGCCGTCATCGACTGGGCCCTCGCCACCGCCCCCGCCGACCCCGGCCGCATCGGCCTCGGCGGGGTCTCGTACGGCGCGGGCATCAGCCTGCTCGCCTCCGCGCACGACCCGCGGATCAAGGCCGTGGTCGCCCTCAGCGGCTGGGCCGACCTCATCGACTCCATCTACTCCGGCCGCACCCAGCACCTCCAGGCCGCCGGGATGCTCGGCGCCGCCGGCCACCTCACCGGCCGCCCGGGACCCGAACTCCAGCAGATCCTCGGCGACTTCCTCGGCTCGAAGCTCGAGAACGAGCAGGCGATGATCGAGTGGGGCAGGAAGCGCTCCGCCGCCGACCAGGTGGACCGGATCAACGCCAACGGCGCCGCGCTCATGCTGGGCAACGCCTGGGGCGACACCATCTTCCCGCCCAACCAGTACGCGGAGTTCTTCGAGAAGCTCACCGGCCCCAAGCGCCTGGAGTTCCGCCCCGGCGACCACGCCACCGCCGAGGCCACCGGCCTGCTCGGCCTGCCCAACGACACCTGGACCAACGCCCACCGCTGGTTCGACCGCTACCTCAAGGGCGAACGCAACGGCGTCGACACCGAGGCTCCCGTACAGATCAAGTCCCGCAGCAGCGAAGGCTACGAGGGCTACCCGGACTGGAAGTCGGTGGGCTCCGGCGGCACCGAGCGGCTCCCGCTCGCCGACAGCGAGCACGTCTGGGCCAACGCCGACTCCGGCGCCAACGGCGGGATCCTCTTCCTCTCCAGCATCCTCGACCAGTTCGCGAAGGCCCCGCCGACCGCCTCGATCCCCCTCCTCCCCCGCGCCTTCGCCGCCGTCTGGCAGTCACCGCGCTACGAGCGGGAGCGCCGCGTCCGCGGGACCGTACGCGTGCACACCACCGTGACGCCCACCAAGGGGGACGGCACCTTCGTCGCCTACCTCTACGACGTCGGCCCGCTCGGCATCGGCAAGCTCGTCAGCAACGCCCCGTACACCTTCCACGGAAAGACGCCCGGCCAGTCCTTCGGGGTGGACCTCGACCTCTTCTCCACCGCCTACGACGTGCCCGCGGGCCACCGGCTCGCGCTCGTCGTGGACACCGTCGACCCGCTCTACATCGAGCACAACCCCACCGGCGCACAGCTGACCTTCTCCTCGCCGCGCACCGATCCCTCGTACGTCTCGGTGCCGCTGCGCGAGCAGTGATCCGCGGCTGCGGCCGGGGAGGCGGGCTCCGCGCCTACCTCCCCGGCAGTACCGTGCCCGGATCGGCGGGGGCGACCTCGACGGCCCTGGTCTTCATGCTGCGCCGCTCACGCCGCGCGACCCAGGTGGCGAACCAGGACAGCAGCATGCACATCCCGATGTAGATCGGCGAGATGATCATCACGATGGGGATGAACGGCAGGTCGTAGTCCAGGTTCGAGGCGATCAGCTTGCCCGCGTGCAGGAACTCCTCGTAGGTGATCAGGAAGCCCAGCGAGGTGTCCTTCAGGGCCACCACCAGCTGGCTGATGATCGCGGGCAGCATCGCGCGGACCGCCTGCGGGGCCAGCACGAAGGTCATCACCTGCGTCTTGCGCATGCCGAGCGCGTACGCCGCCTCGCGCTGGCCCTTCTCCACGGCGTTGATGCCCGTGCGGAAGACCTCGGCCAGCACCGACCCGTTGTACAGCGTCAGCCCCGCCACCAGCGCGGGCAGGGGCTGCACCTTCAGCGCCACGAAGACGAAGAAGATCATCACCAGTACCGGCATGGCCCGGAAGAACTCCACGCACAGCGTCGCCGGCCAGCGCAGCGGCCGGTGTGCCGAGAGCCGCCCGGCGGCGAGCACCGCACCGAGTGCGAGCGAGAGCACCGAGGCGTACGCGAAGGCCTTCAGGGTGTTCCCGAGCCCCTCGAGCAGCAGCTCCTGGATGCCCTCGTACCCGAAGGGGCGCCACTTGGCGGCGGTGAACTGGTGGGTGGCGAAGAGCAGGTGGAGGATCCATGCCAGCAGGGCGAGGATCACCACCGTCGAGGCGATCCCGTAGAGGAAGTGGCGCCGCCGGGCCCGGGGCCCGGGCAGGTCGTACAGCGCGGTGGACACCAGGTCCCCGTGCAGCGCG
Source organism: Streptomyces sp. NPDC048352 (assembly GCF_040651895.1). Lineage (NCBI taxonomy): Bacteria > Bacillati > Actinomycetota > Actinomycetes > Kitasatosporales > Streptomycetaceae > Streptomyces > Streptomyces sp. NPDC048352. The sequence goes on along the minus strand of NZ_JBEZKZ010000091.1, from coordinate 12,994 downwards.
TGCGCGGTCATCGGGCGACTCCGTAGCGCTTCTCCAGCACGTTGAAGAGCGCGCTGATGGACAGGGTGATGATCAGGTAGCCGACGGCGATCCAGACGAAGGTCCAGATGATGCTGTACCCCAGCTCGTTGAGGGTCTTGTACGTGCCCAGCAGCTCGGTGACGCTGAAGGCGCCGGCGATCGCGGAGTTCTTCGCCAGCGCGATCAGGGTCGAGCCGATGGGCGGGATGACGGAGCGGAAGGCCTGCGGCAGCACCACCGTGCCCAGGGTCTGTCCGAAGGACATGCCCAGGCTGCGCGCTGCCTCACCCTGCCCCTTGGGCACGGTGTTGATGCCCGAGCGCAGCACCTCGCAGATGAAGGCCGAGGTGTAGCAGCCGAGCGCGAGGACGGCGAAGAGCTGGAAGGGCAGGACCAGTCCGAAGCGGGGCAGGCCCAGCAGCACGGCGAAGAAGAGCAGGGTGAGCGGGGTGTTGCGCAGCACGGTCACCCAGACCGTGCCGAAGACCCGGAAGGAGCCGACGGGCGCGACGCGGAAGGAGGCCATCAGGAAGCCGAGGACCAGGGCGAGGAGCGAGGCGTAGACGGTCAGCTCGACGGTGCCGAGGAAGCCCTTGCCGTAGAGCGAGAAGTTCTCGGTGAGTACGTCCATGGAGTGCGCTCTCCCCTCAGCTCGCCGGGTAGCGGTCGATGGCGGGCGGCTTGGGGGCGGGCCGGCCGGAGAGGCCGAGCGTGGCCTCGTAGGCCTTCTTCCAGTAGCCGTTCTTCTCGTCGGCGGCCAGGGCGTCGTCGAGGGCGAAGCGCAGGGCGTCGTCGCCGCGCGGGACGCCGATGCCGTAGGGCTCCTCGGAGAAGGGCTTGCCGACCACCTTGAGCTCCTCGGGGACCTTGGCGGCGTAGCCGAGGAGGATGGAGTCGTCGGTGGAGACGGCGTCGACCTGGTAGGTGAGCAGGTTGTCGACGCAGACCGAGTACGTGTCGTAGGCGACGAGGACCGCCTTGGGGAACTCCCGCTGGAGCCGCTGGTAGGGGGTGGAGCCGGCGGCCGAGCAGACCTTCTTGCCGGCGAGGTCGTCGGGGCCCTCGATGTCCTTCTCGTTCCTGCGGACCAGCAGGGACTGGCCCGCCATGAAGTAGGGGCCGGCGAAGCCGACCTGCTTCTTGCGGTTGTCGTTGATCGTGTAGGTGCCCACGTAGTAGTCGATCTGGCCGTTCTGCAGGGCGGTCTCCCGGTTGGCGGAGGCGATCGTCCTGAACTCGACGGTCTTGGGGTCGAAGCCGAGCGAGGCCGCCATCATCTTGGCGATCTCGATGTCGAAGCCGGAGTAGCGGCCGCTCGCGGGGTCCTTCTCCCCCATGTACGGCTGGTCCTCCTTGACGCCGACGACGAGGCGGCCGCGCCGCTTCGCCTTCTCCCAGGTGCCCGACTGCGGCAGCGAGAAGCCGGTGTCGACCCGGTAGGCGGGCAGGTCCTCGGGTTGGGGGCCCTTGACCGGGGGGCTGCCGGACTTGCCGCAGCCGGCGGCCGCGAGGAGCAGGGCGGCCAGGGCGAGTGCGCGCAGGGTGTGTTTCACCGGGCCGCCCCTCAGTGCTTGAGGATCTTGGAGAGGAAGTCCCTGGCCCGGTCGCTCTCGGGGGCGGTGAAGAAGGCCTCCGGGGTGCGGTCCTCGACGATCCTTCCGTCGGCCATGAACACGACGCGGTTCGCGGCGGAGCGGGCGAAGCCCATCTCGTGGGTGACCACGACCATGGTCATGCCGTCGCGGGCGAGCTGCTGCATGACCTCCAGCACCTCGTTGATCATCTCCGGGTCGAGGGCGGAGGTCGGTTCGTCGAAGAGCAGGGCCTTGGGGTTCATGGCGAGGGCGCGGGCGATGGCCACGCGCTGCTGCTGGCCGCCGGAGAGCTGGGCGGGGTACTTGTCCGCCTGGTCTGCGAGGCCCACCCGGTCGAGCAGTTCCCGGGAGCGCTTGTCGGCCTCCTCCTTCTTGCGCTTGCGCACCTTGACCTGGGCGAGCGAGACGTTGGCCAGGACGGTCTTGTGCGCGAAGAGGTTGAACGACTGGAAGACCATGCCGACCTCGGCGCGGAGCCCGGCCAGCTCCTTGCCCTCGGCGGGCAGTGGCCGGCCGTCGAGGGTGATGGTGCCGGACTCGATGGTCTCCAGCCGGTTGATGGCGCGGCAGAGGGTGGACTTCCCGGATCCGGAGGGGCCGATGATCACCACCACCTCCCCGCGGCCGACGGTGAGGTCGATGTCCTGGAGGACGTGCAACGTCCCGTAGTGCTTGTTCACGTCCCGCAGCTCGATCAACGGATCGACGGCCATACGCTGCCCTGCCCACTTGTCGGTGTGTCGAGGTCAGCGCAAACTATCCAGCCGCCGAAGGGGCTTCACCTCGACACGCCTAAAAGGCACATAAAGTACATTGGCCCTTTATTCACCCCTCGGAGGCCTCGGCGTAGGCCTGGCCGAGTTCCGGGGAGCCGGTCATCGCCCAGGACACCCCCGACTCGATCACGTTGAGCTCGCGCCCCGAGGCGAGGCGGATCACCGGCTGGCCGTTGGGCCAGACCTGCCAGCGGGCGCCCGGGAGGCTGCGGACGATCACGGTCCCGAGGTAGAAGCCGGCGTCGTTGCCCAGCCAGGGCACGGCCTCGGGGTCCCGTCGCCAGCGCGGCATCAGCTGGTCGAGTGCCGCCAACGAGGCCGGGGTCCCGTCGAGTTGGAGCCCGGCCGCCCTCGCCTGGGAGCGCAGCATCTCGCACTCCGAGAACAGCTCGGCGACGCCCTCGGGATCATCCGCGAGGGCGGCGGCGAGCCCCGCACCCTGTTCCGTTTCGTGCCGGTTCCGCCAGTTGGCCAGGAAAGGGATGTTCATACCGCCCAGCCTGGCACCCCGGCCCCGGGCTGGCCACAGGGCGCGCCTTGATCCTCCGGCCTATCCTCAGGCCGTCTGGACGTCCAGGTCCACGACGACGGGGGCGTGGTCGGAGGCGCCCTTGCCCTTGCGCTCCTCGCGGTCGACGTAGGCGTCCTTGACCGCCTTGGCGAAGGGCTCGTTGCCGTACACCAGGTCGATGCGCATGCCCCGGTTCTTGGGGAAGGCGAGCTGGCGGTAGTCCCAGAAGGTGTACGGCCGGTCGTACTTGAGCGCGCGCGGCACGACGTCGGTGAGCCCGGCGACGCGCAGGGCCTCCAGGGCGGCCCGTTCGGCGGGGGTGACGTGGGTGAGGCCCGCGAAGACGGCGGGGTCGTAGACGTCCTCGTCGGTCGGCGCCACGTTGAAGTCGCCGAGCACCGCGAAGGGGCGGGGGCCCGCGGCGTCTTCGGCGATGGCGGTGGTGAGGGCGCCGAACCAGTTCAGCTTGTAGCCGTAGTGGTCGTGCTCGACCTCGCGGCCGTTGGGCACGTACACCGACCAGACCCGCACCCCGCCGCAGGTGGCGGAGATGGCGCGGGGTTCCTGGACGCCCTCGTAGTCCGGGCCGCCCGGCAGGCCCATGACGACGTCCTCCAGGCCGACCCGGGACAGGAGGGCGACGCCGTTCCACCGGCCGGTGGCGTGCACCGCCGACTCGTAGCCCAGCTCGCGCAGCTCGGCGGCGGGGAACTGCTCCACGGAGCACTTGGTCTCCTGGACGCAGAGCACGTCCGTGCCGGAGCTCTCCAGCCAGGCCAGCAGGCGCGGCAGCCGGGCGGTGATCGAGTTGACGTTGTACGTGGCGATACGCATGCACACCAACCTACCGCCCGGCACCGACAGTCAGAATGCGGCGCTCTGACCTGCGCCGAGGCGGCTGTGCGGGGCGCCGCCGAGGGTGTCGAGGGCCATGTCGTAGATCGGCCGGGCGATGTCCGCGAGGTAGGCGTCGTGGATGTCGAAGGCCCGGGCCGGCTTGACCTCGCGGAGGTAGTCGATCACCTCGGAGACCTTGTTCCACGGAGCGTGCACCGGCAGCATCAGCGTCTCCACCGGGGCGTCCGGCACGGTCAGCGCGTCGCCGGGGTGGAAGAGGGAGCCGTCGACGAGGTAGCCGACGTTCGTGACCCGCGGGATGTCGGGGTGGATCACGGCGTGCAGCTCGCCGTGGACCTGGACCTCGAACCCGGCGGCGGTGAAGGTGTCGCCGTGGCCCACGGTGTGCACCCGGCCCGGGTAGGCGCCGGCCATCCGCTCCGCGACGCTGCGCAGGGTCCACAGCCCGGCGGCCGGGTTCGCGTCGAGCGCCGCGCGCAGCCGGCCCTCGTCGAAGTGGTCCGGGTGCTCGTGGGTGACCAGCAGGGCGTCCGCCCCGAGGCCCGCGTCCGGTTCGCTGAACGCGCCCGGGTCGATGACGAGCAGGCGCCCGTCCTTCTCCAACTGGACGCAGGAGTGCAGCCGTTTGGTGAGCTTCATGATCCCACCATAGGGCGTGCCCGGAAGCGGTCCGGGGAGCGGCGGTCTACGGAACCGCGGTGGAGACGACGTACACGCGGGGGGCGGCCGGGTTGGCGAGGTCGACCGTGACGTCCCGGGTGGGGCGCGGCTCCTTCGCCTCCAGGGTGACCCCGGACCACTTGTGCTTCGGGCTCCAGCTCCAGCCGGCCACCCCGGCGTCGCGGTCGGAGACCGACACTCCGGGGGTCAGCGCCTCCCGGCTGGTGCCGATGCCGGACAGGAAGGCGTCCAGCTCCGCGGGCGTCACCTGGAACTGGACGTAGAGCCGGCTGGTGTGCCAGTTGTTGGTCTCCAGGTAGCCGACGTGGGACGCCATCATCGGTATCGGCACCTCGTAGATGCTGCGCTGCACCCTGGACGGCCAGTCCGGGCGCACCTTGACCGCGCCGACCCGGGCGGCCTTGTCCCGGCCGCTCTCGCGGCTCTGCTGGGCCGAGACGAACAGGTAGCCCGCCGGGACGCCGATGAGCAGCACGATGATGATCGCGGTGACCCAGCGGCGCCGCAGGGTGTGCCGGCGGTCCGCCTGCTCCTCGGCGGTGGGCGGCCGGCCGCCCGCGTCGGGGGCGGGGGCCTGGCGGGGCAGGGAGGGCGGTGTCACTGCTGTTCCTGGTCCTTGCTGTCCGTGGGGCCCGCGGTGCCGCGCCGGCCGAGCTGCGCGTAGCGCTCGTGCCGTTCGACGCGCCGGCGCGTGGCGCGGCGGAAGCGCCGGGCGACGAGCCGGGCGAGGTCCGCGGCGCCGACCATGCCCGCCTCGGGGCCGAGCTGGGCCTTGGCGATCCGGGCCTCGGGGCGGTAGCCGCGGCCGGTGAGGTGGCGGCGGAAGGCGTCCCGGGCGGGGCCGATCAGGAGGTCGTCGGCGGCGCTGACGCCGCCGCCGATGACGAAGCAGGAGGGGTCGAGGGCGGCGGCGAGGTTGGCGATGCCGACGCCGAGCCACTGGCCGATGTCCTGGAGGAGCTCGACGCACATGGCGTCGCCCTCGCGGGCCAGCTCGGTGATGAGGGGGCCGGTGATCTCGTGGACGTTGCCGCCGACCCTGGCGATGATGTTGTAGGCCACCGGGGAGTCGGCGGCGGCCAGCTCGCGGGCCTCGCGGACCAGGGCGTTGCCGGAGCTGTACTGCTCCCAGCAGCCGCGGTTGCCGCAGGGGCAGCGGTGGCCGCCGGGGACGACCTGCATGTGGCCGAACTCGCCGGCCACCCCGTAGCGGCCGCGCTTGACCTGACCGTCCTCCAGGATGGCCCCGCCGATGCCGGTGCCCAGGGTGATCATGACGAGGTGGTCCTCGCCGCGGCCGGCGCCGAAGCGCCATTCGGCCCAGGCCGCGGTGTTGGCGTCGTTGTCCACCATGACCGGGACGGCGAGCCGGGACTGGAGCGCGTCGCGCAGCGGCTCGTCGCGCCAGGCGAGGTGCGGGGCGAAGAGCACGCGGGAGCGGTCGGCGTCGACCCAGCCGGCGGCGCCGATGCCCACGGCGTGCACGTCGTGCCGGTCGGACAGGTCGAGGACCAGTTCGACGATGGTGTCCTCGACGACCTTGGGGCTCTTGGACTTGTCCGGGGTCTCGGTGCGGATCTTCTCCAGGATGATCCCGTCGGCGTCGACCACGCCCGCCATGACCTTGGTGCCGCCGATGTCGATGCCGACGGTCGGCACGCGCGGGGCGGTCCGCAGCGAGCGCCGCTCGCGGGTCCCGACGGTCCGCAGGACGGTGCCCCGCGCCGCCCCGCGGTGGGCGAGCGTGAAGTCCCGGTACGTGCTCATCGAGTCGTTTCGTCCCTGTCGGAGGCCGGAGCGGAAGGGGTGGTCGCCCCTGATTCTGCCACCCGCTCCAGCTCGTGGCTCAGCTCCTCCAGCTCCGAGCCGCCCGCCATCTGCCGGGTGAGCTCGTCCAGGGTGATCGAGTCCCGGGTGTGACTGCCCGCCATGGCGCCCCGCTTGAGCAGGACGAAGCGGTCGCCGACGAGGTGGGCGTGGTGCGGGTTGTGCGTGATGAGCACCACTCCGAGGCCCGCGTCGCGGGCGGCCGCGACGTACTTGAGGACCACTCCGGACTGCTTGACGCCGAGGGCGGCGGTGGGTTCGTCGAGTACGAGGACCTTGGCGCCGAAGTGGACGGCGCGGGCGATGGCCACGCACTGCCGCTCGCCGCCGGACAGGGTGCCGATCGGCTGGTCGACGTCGCGCAGGTCGATGCCCATGCGCAGCAGCTCGGCGCGGGTGGTCTCGCGCATGAGCCGCACGTCGAGGCGGCGCAGGGGGCCGCGCCCCCGGGTGGGCTCGGAGCCGAGGAAGAAGTTGCGCCAGACCGGCATGAGGGGGACGACGGCCAGGTCCTGGTAGACGGTGGCGATGCCGTGGTCGAGGGCGGCGCGCGGGTTGGCGAGCTGCGTCGCGGTGCCCTCGATCTCGAAGGTTCCGCCGTCGTGCCGGTGCAGTCCCGCGATGATCTTGATGAGGGTGGACTTGCCCGCGCCGTTGTCACCGAGCACGCAGGTGATCTCGCCGGCCGACACCTCCAGGGAGACGTCCTTGAGGGCGCGGATGGTGCCGTAGTACTTGCCGACTCCGGTCAGTTTCACCAGTGGCGTGCTCATGCCCGTGCCTCCGCCCGCTTGCGGACCCATGCGTTCAGCAGCGTGGCGAGCAGCAGCATGGCGCCCAGGAAGAACTTGAACCAGTCGGGGTTCCACTGGGCGTAGACGATGCCGTTGCTGGTCATCCCGAAGATGAAGGCGCCGACGGCCGAGCCGATCGCGGAACCGTAGCCGCCGGTCATCAGGCAGCCGCCGATGACGGCCGCGATGATGTAGAGGAACTCGTTGCCCACGCCCTCCCCCGACTGGACGACGTCGAAGGAGAAGAGGATGTGCTGCCCGGAGATCCAGGCGCACAGGGCGACGCCCATGTAGAGGCCGATGCGGGTCTTGACGACCGGTACGCCGACCGCGCGGGCCGCGTCCGCCCCGCCGCCCACGGCGAAGATCCAGTTGCCGGCGCGGGTGCGCAGCAGGATCCAGGTGGCCACGACGACCAGGGCGAACCACCACAGGATGGTGACCTTGAGGGTGACCGAGCCGATGTTCCACTGCGAGGCGAACAGGGCGCGGGCGGAGGCGAAGCCCTCCATGTCGGCGATCGTCTTGGTGGAGACCGAGCCGCTGATCAGCTTGGTGAAGCCGAGGTTCAGGCCGGTCAGCATCAGGAAGGTGCCGAGCGTGATGATGAAGCTGGGCAGCTTCGTACGGGTCAGCATGAACCCGTTGAAGAAGCCGAGCGCCAGGGTGACCAGCAGGGAGACGAGGACGCCCACCCAGACGTTGGCGGTCATCTGGTAGCTGAACATCGAGCTGATCAGCGCCGAGGTGGTGACCATGACGCCGGCCGAGAGGTCGAACTCGCCGCCGATCATCAGCAGAGCGACGGGGACCGCCATGATGCCGATGGTGGAGGCCGAGTAGAGGACGGTGCTGAGGCTGGAGGCCTTCAGGAAGCTGTCCGCGGCGAAGCAGAAGAAGACGAAGACCGCGGCGGCGCCGACGACGGCGCCCAGCTCGGGGCGGCCCAGCATGCGCCGGACGTGGGAGGCGGGCGCGAGCCGTTCGTCCGCGGCCGGGGCGGCGGGGGTGCTCATCGGCTGCCCCGCTTGATGTACTTCTCCAGCTCGGCGGCCTCCGCGGCGGTCACGATCTGCGGGCCGGTCAGCACCGGGCGGCCGCCGCCGAGGACGTCCGCGTTGTAGCGGTAGAGCCACAGCAGGTCGACGGCCTGGTAGCCCTGGAGGTAGGGCTGCTGGTCCACGGCGAAGCCCAGCGCCCCGGACTCGAGGTCCCGGGCGACGGACTCGTTGAGGTCGAAGGTGTCCACCTCGGCCTTGCTGCCCGCCGCGTCCTTCGCCTTGACGGCGGTGGGGGCGAAGGGCGCGCCCAGGGTGACGACGGCGTCGACGGAGGGGTCGGCCTGGAGCTTGGCCTGGACGGCCGACTGGACGGAGGGCATGTTGGTGCCCTCGACGTACAGGTTCTCCAGCTCCCCGCCGAAGGTCTTCTTCGCCCCGGCGCAGCGCTGCTCGTGGCCGACGTTGCCCTGCTCGTGCAGGACGCAGACGGCCTTCTTGCGGCCCCGCTTCGTCAGCTCGGTGCCGACCGCCTCGCCGGCGATCTGCTCGTCCTGGCCGATGTGGGTGAGCGCGCCGTACGCGGCCGACTGCGCGGAGCCGGAGTTGACCGTCACCACCGGGATGCCGGCCTTGACGGCCTTGGCGAGGACGTCCTTGAGGGCTTCGGGCTTGGCGAGGCTGACGATGATCCCGTCGGCCTTCTGGTCGATGGCGTTCTGCACGAACTGGGCCTGCTGCTGCGCCTGGTCGTCGTGGGAGTAGACGAAGTTGATGTTGTCCTTGGCCGCGGCCTCCTTGGCGCCCTTCTGCACGATGTCCCAGAAGGTGTCGCCGTCGCCCGCGTGGGTGACCATCGCGAAGGTCCAACGCGGCGTGGACACGGCGGGCCGGCCCGCCTCGGCGGCCTTCGCCCGTTCCTCGGCGCGCTTGCCGCCCGTGCTGCTGCAGCCCGCGAGGGAGGCCCCCAGTACCGCCGCGAGCACGGCGCCGACGACGCGTACCCCTGTCCGAACCCTAGCCACGTCCCCGTGCCCTTCCCTCGTCCGTCATCAATCGGTCATTTGCGGTTTCAGCCGCCCAGTATCCGCCACAGTGGACCATGCAGGGTCATCGGGGCATGCCCGGGCAGATTGACAGGTCCCCCGTACGGGGTCACGTTGAGTGCATGCGCATCGGGCTGATCGGAACGGGCCGGATCGGCTCCTTCCACGCGGCCGCCCTGGCCCGCCACCCGGACGCCGGGTCGCTGCTGCTGGCCGACGCCGACCCGGCGCGGGCCGCGCGGCTCGCGGACCGGCTGGGGGCCACTGCCGCCCCGACCGTCGACCAGGTCTTCACCTGGGGGGTGGACGCCGTGGTGGTGGCCTGCGCCACGGAGGGCCACGCCGAGCTCGTCGTACGGGCGGTGCGCGGCGGGCTGCCGGTGTTCTGCGAGAAGCCGCTCGCCCCGGACCTGGCGCGCTCCCTGGCGGTGCTGCGCGAGGTGGGGGCCGCCGGCGGGACGCTCCAGGTGGGCTTCATGCGCCGGTTCGACGCGGGCTACCGGACCGCGCGGGAGCTGGTCCGTTCGGGCGCCCTGGGCCGGCTGCACACGGTGCGCACGATGACGGCGGACCCGGCTCCCCCGCCGGCCGCCTACCTCGCGGCCTCGGGGGGCCTGTACCGGGACTGCCTGGTGCACGACTTCGACATGGTCCGCTGGGTGACCGGGCGCGAGGTGACGCAGGTGTACGCGACCGGTTCCGACCGGGGTCCAGCCCGGTTCCGGGAGACGGGGGACGTCGACACCGCGGCCGCCGTGCTCACCCTGGACGACGGGACGCTGGTCACCAGTACCGGCAGCCGCTGCAACGGCGCCGGGTACGACGTGCGGATGGAACTGGCCGGGGAGCTGGACCAGGTCTCCTGCGGGCTGGACGACCGGACCCCGATCGCCTCGACCGAGCCGCACGGCCCGCCGCCGGCGAGCAAGCCGTGGACGGGCTTCCTGGAGCGCTTCGGCCCCGCCTACGAGGCCGAGCTGGCGGCCTTCGTACGGCTGGTGCGCGGCGAGGGGGACAACCCGTGCGACGGGATCCAGGCGCTCGCCGCGTTCCGCGTGGCCGAGGCCTGCGAGCGCTCCCGGCGCGAGCGCCGCCCCGTGCGGCTGGAGGAGCTCCCGGGCCTGTAGGGGTGACGCGCCGGCGGGCATGCGGGCCACAGTAGGGCCGGCGATCAAGCCCGAAGGAGCCGATTACCGGCCAATCGAAACGGGCCCGCGTGAGGGGCGGGAGCGCTCAGCGCGCCGCGCGGCGCCCCCAGGCGGTGCCGGCGAGGACCAGCGCCGCACCGGTGAGGCCGAGGGGGGCGAGGTGCTCGCCGCCGATGGCGATGCCCGCGGCGGCCGCCCACAGCGGTTCGGTGCCGAGCAGCAGGCTGACGCGGGAGGGCGAGGTACGGCGTACGGCCCACATCTGCACGAAGAAGGCGAAGAGGGTGCAGAAGACGGAGAGGAAGGCGAGCCCGGCCCATTGGGCGGCGCCGAAGCCGGCGGCCGCCGCCCAGGGGCCGTCCCCGGTGCCGGGCAGCGCGGCCAGCAGGGCGAAGACCAGGACGGCTCCGCCGAGCTGGACGGTGGTGAGGGAGAGGGAGTCGGCGTCCTGGACGGCCTTGATCCGCGCCATGAGCAGCACGTGCACCGTACGGGCCAGGGCGGCACCGAGAATGAGCAGGTCACCGGGTCCGGGCGCGGTGAACCCGGCGCCCTGCGTGAGCAGCACGACCCCCGCGACGGAGACGGCGGCCGCCCCGAGGAAGGCGGCCGGGGGCGCCTGGCGGCGTACGGCGGACTCGGCGAGCGGGGTGAAGATCATGGTCAGGCTGATGATCAGACCGGCGTTGGTGGCGGAGGTGTGCACCACCCCGTAGGTCTCCAGCAGGAAGATCCCGCCGAGTACGAGGCCCAGCGCGCCGGCCCCGCGCAGCTGGGCGGCGCTCAGCGCCCGCAGCCGCCGCCGTCCGGCCACGACGAGCACCGGCAGCACCAGCGCGAAGCGCAGCACGAGGACCGCGATCACGGTGTGCGCGGTGGTGATGCCCTTGGCGGCGAGGTAGCTGCCGCCCCAGACGACGGCGACGAGCAGGACGGGCAGGTCCGCGAGCCAGGCCCGCCGGGGGGCGAGCGCGGGGGCGGGAACGGGGGCGGCGAGGGTGGACACCGGGCGGCTCCGACGGCGGGAAGGGCGTGGAGACGGCGGCGGCTCGCACGGATGCGGGGTCACCGTACCCGAGTCGATCTTCCCGGGGCGACCGGAAAGATCCCGCCCGCACGGCGCCCCGGCGGGCGGGGGCTCAGTCCTCGAAGGTGCCGAAGGAGGCGCGGCCCGTGGGGCGGTAGGTGTGGATGGCGGTGCCGGAGCCGGTGGTGCGCGAGCCGGTCGTCTCGAAGGCCGTGGGCAGGCCGCCGGTGGGGAAGAGGCGCCGGCCCGCGCCGAGGAAGACGGGGAAGACCAGCAGGTTCAGCTCGTCGACGAGGTCGCGCGCGAGCAGCCACTGGGCCAGCTGCCCGCTGCCGTGCACCTGGAGCTCCCCCTCCAGGGCGTCCTTGACGCGGACGATCTCCGACTGGAGGTGCTCCCCGTCCAGGACGGTGGCGGGACCCCAGGCGGGCTCCTTGAGGGTGGTGGAGGCGACGTACTTCGGCAGCCGGTTGAGCCCGCCGGCGATCGGGTCGGCCGGCTCGTCGTGCTGCGGCCAGTAGGAGGCGAAGATCTCGTACGTCCGGCGCCCCAGGAGGAAGGCCCCGGCCCGGTCGAAGACCTCGCCCATGAACTCCCCCATGCCCTCGTCGGCGAAGGGCACGAGCCAGCCCCCGTACGCGAACCCGCCGCTGCGGTCCTCCTCGGGCCCGCCGGGGGCCTGCATCACTCCGTCGAGGGTCAGGAAGGTGGTGAGGGTCAGCTTGCCCATGGCGCGGCGCTCCTTGTGTCGGTGTCCCGTGTCCGGTTACCCGTTGTTCCGGTACGTGTGCAGACTCCCGCCGGCGCGCGGACTCATCGGTGCGGCGCGCGTGAACGCGAGGTCGGATTCCCGCCAGCGCCGCCCGCCCCCCGAGGATTTCATTGAACCCGCAACCAAATGGACCGCGGGAGGACACACATGAACGGCAACAGGGTGGCTCTGGTGACGGGCGGCAGCCGGGGTATCGGGGCGGCCACCGCGCTGCGGCTGGCCGAGGACGGCTTCGACGTGGCACTCACCTACGTCGGCGGCGCGGAAGCCGCGGCCGAGGTCGTCGGCAAGATCGAGGCGCTCGGCCGCAGGGGCCTGGCGGTACGGGCCGACGCCGGCACCGCCGACGGTCCCCGGACGGCGGTGGAGGAGACGGTACGCGCCCTCGGGCGGCTCGACGTCCTGGTCAACAACGCCGGCGTGAGCGTGCTCGGCCCGATCGGCGAGCTCGGCGACGCCGACGTGGACCGGGTCCTCGGCGTCAACGTCCGGGGCGCCTTCCTGGCCGCGCAGGCCGCGGCCGGGCACCTGCGCTCCGGCGGGCGCGTCGTCACCGTCGGCAGCTGCATCGTCCAGCGGGTCCCCGGCCCGGGCGGCACCCTGTACGCGATGAGCAAGGCGGCCATGTCCGGTCTGACGAAGTCCCTCGCCCGGGAGCTCGGCGGACGCGGCATCACCGCGAACCTGGTGCACCCCGGCCCCACGGACACCGACATGAACCCCGCCGACGGCCCGTACGCGGACCCGCAGCGGGCGATGACGGCCCTCGGGCGGTACGGCACCTCGGAGGAGGTGGCCGCGATGGTGTCCTTCCTCGCCGGGCCGGACGCCGCGTACGTCACCGGGGCGGAGTTCTCGGTGGACGGCGGCCACGCCGCCTGAGCGGGGGACGCGCCGCCCCACCCGGGCGGCGCCCCCCCCCACGCCCCGGGGGGGGGGC